>NZ_PDJU01000003.1 GCF_004116455.1 Arcobacter sp. F155 | reverse complement strand
TTGTAAAAGCATAAGCTTTGTTATTAAAATAGACAAGGATATATTTACAATATATTCTTGTTTGTTGTAATTTCATATTCGGTTTATAAAAGTTATTTACAAACCTTCTAAATTTTAAAAGATCTCCCATTCCTTCGCAACTCTTTCAATCATTTTTGATGTCGTTCCTCTGAAATTGGACGGGAATTATAATAGATTTTTCTCCCCTTGTCAAGGGTTTTTTCTAAATATCAGCTTAAATTTTGAAAGTTTCGCAGTTTTTAGGGTCTTTTGGGTTTTTTATGTCTTTTTGTCTATTCATATATATATGTATCCACAATATATACACATAAAATGATTTAAAATATACGATGTGAACAATTATTCATTATAATGTAACATTAGTATTAAATATTAAAGTAAATATTAAGACTAACATTATAAAATATCAAAAAATTAGAAAGGATTGAAATGTATAACAGAGATTATCTTTCACAAGAATCATCTCAATACAACTCGCAAGATGCATCAAAAGCTTCTTTAATGAGCTTCTTAAAAGCAACTTACCAGTTATTTGCTGGTTCATTATTAGCTGCTACAGCGGGAGCTTATATCGGTCTTGATATGGTTTCTATTATTGCAAGCTGGTATTGGGGACTAGTAATATTAGAATTTATATTACTATTTGCACTTTATGCAGTAAAAAATAAGCCAGGTATTAACCTAGCTGTATTATTTGGATTTACTTTCTTAAGTGGTTTAACTATTACTCCACTATTAAGTAAAATTTTAATGATGCCTGCTGGTGCGTCAATTGTTGCTCAAGCATTTTTAATGACATCAGTTGCATTTGGTGGAATCTCAATGTTTGCAATGACAACAAAAAGAGATTTTTCTTCAATGGGTAAAATGTTATTCATTGCATTAATTATCCTTATTGTTGGTTCTATTTCAAACATCTTCTTCCAATCTCCACTATTACAGTTAGGGATTGCAGGTGTTGGTGCATTACTATTTTCTGCTTTCATTCTTTATGATACACAACAAATCATCAAAGGTGGATTTGAAACTCCAATTGAAGCAGCAATTGCACTTTATTTAGATTTCTTCAACTTATTTGTATCTTTATTACAAATATTTGGAATCTTAAACAACGACGACTAATAAACTAGCCTTCAAGGCTAGTTTAACTACACATGACTGACAATAACAAAACTCTTAGATTAATTGATGCAAACCTTAATAGACTTAAAGAAGGTATTAGAGTAGTTGAGGATATCTTTAGATACAACTACGATAATAAAGAGATAGCATTAAAACTGAAATCACTTAGACATCTTTGCAGAGTTGATAACTATATTGAAGTATTAAGTACTAGAGATGTAAATAATGATGTATTAAAAGAATCAATTAAAAGTGAACAAAATAGAAGTGATTTAAACTCTATTTTAATAGCTAACTTTAAAAGGGCTCAAGAAAGCTCAAGAGTTCTAGAAGAGATTACAAAGTTAACATCTATTGAAGATAGTGAAAACTTCAAATATATTAGATATGAACTTTATAATTTAGAAACAGTCTTAATAAATATAACTTCAAACTCTAAATAGTTTAAATCATACTCTTTGTAAAGTCTTTTAGCCTCTTTGAAAGATAAAGAAGCATTAGGACTAACTCCTGATTTTTTAATATAATCAAATAAATCTTTTTTATTGTTAAATTCCAATTTATAAAGAATTGTCTCAAACTCACATTCAAAATATTTTGAAAATGATTCTTTTATAGAGTCTTCATCTAATATTGGTGATTTTGTATTTGTAATACTTTGAATTGTTTTAAAAGTGTTTGAAGTAAACAATACTGCATTTATTTCATCGGTAATGTTACTTAGGGTTTTTATAATCTTTGATAAGTCTTTTGACCATTGTAAAGCAGAAGAAGATAAAACGATATCATATTTATCATTTTTGATTTCATTTAAAAACTCATCTGTATCAAAATCAAAACACTTTACTTCTATATTTTTAGATTTAGGATGAAGTTCACACATTGATTTTGAAGCATCAATTGCTTTATAAAAATCTACTTCCCAATTGATATGATTAAATACTTGTCCAGACCCACAGCCTAATTCTAGCACTCTTTTAGGTTGAAACTTTAATTCACGGACAAGTGATTTTGCAACAATTTGTTGAATAATATTATGATTTTTATATTCGTTTGCGTATTTTGAAAATTGGTTTTTAGTAGACATATTTATATTTTAACTTTTTCTTAATAAGTTTTAGGTAAAATACCTACCATTTTTTTAAAAGGGAATTTAAAATGACATCTACACTTTTAATAGTTCAGTTTGTATTAGCAATTATCATAACTATAACTATTTTATTACAAAAAAGTTCTAGTATCGGACTTGGAGCATACAGTGGAAGCAATGACTCTGTATTTGGTGCTAAAGGACCAGGAAACTTCTTAAGCAAAGCGACTATGACGTTAGGACTTCTTTTTGTTATTAATACAATTGCATTAGGATATATTTACAATCAACAAAAAATGGAAAGTGCTGTGGACAGTGTTAAAACAGACACACTTATTCCAAGCGTACCAACAGAAAATAAAACAACTGCACCTGCTGCACCAACTAATGCTGCACCTGTAGTTCCTACAATTCCTGAAAGTAAATAATTTGTTTTAAAATGGAGTATCTTTTACTTCTAAAAAACAAACCTTTAACTACTAACTTTTTTAAGTTAGTAGCTTTCAAATTTGACTCAATAAATCAATATATAAAAGATTATAATGGTATAATCTTTTACAAATTTCAATTAGATAAACAATCAAGGAGAATACAATGTTAGAAGAAATCTATGAAGAAACTAAAGATCATATGGAAAAGTCTATTGAGGCTTTAAAAAGAGATTATAAAACTTTAAGAACTGGAAAAGTTAACACAAATATCCTAGAAGGGATTTCAATTGATTATTATGGAAACCCTACTCCACTTAACCAAGTTGGTTCAGTAACTGCAACTGATGCTACAACAATTGTTGTTAACCCTTGGGAAAAGAATCTTTTAGGTGAAGTTGAGCAAGCAATCAATGCTGCAAACATTGGTGTAAACCCAAATAATGATGGTGATGTAATTAAATTATTCTTCCCTCCAATGACTGTAGAGCAAAGACAAGAGAGTGCTAAACAAGCTAAGGGTATGACTGATAATGCAAAAGTTGCTATTAGAAATGTTAGAAAACACTCAAATGATAAAGTAAAAGCTTTACACAAAGAAAAAGAGATTACTGACGATGAAAACAAAAGAGCATTAGACGAAATTCAAAAAATTACTGATTCTTATGTTGTAAAAGCTGATGAGACTTTAAAAGCAAAAGAACAAGAAATTTTAACGGTATAATTATGAACGTAGAACAAATTTATAGAGATGCTAATGCCCTTTTAGAAGGACACTTTAAATTAAGTAGTGGTAACCACTCACAGTTTTATTTACAATCAGCAAAAGTTTTAGAAGACCCTAAAACTGCAAAGCTTCTAGCAGAAGCTTTAGCTGAACAAATTAAAAACTCTGGAATCAAAGTAGATGCTGTATGTTCTCCTGCACTTGGTGGACTAGTTGCTGGTTTTGCACTTGCAACTGCACTTGATGTAAGATTTATCTTTGCAGAAAGAGTAGATGGCGAAATGACTATTAGAAGAGGTTTTGAAGTACAAGAAGGTGAGAACTATATTATTTGTGAAGATATTATCACAACTGGTGGTTCAGCTCTTGAAGCAGCAAAACAAGTAGAAAATGATGGTGGAAATATTGTTGCTTATGCAGCTTTAGCAAATAGAGGTTTCTGTTCAAGAGAGGGTTCTGATTCTGAACCTAAAGATAACTGTAAACTACCATTAGATAAACCACTTTTTGCATTAGATGACTTTACTTTTGAAATGTATTCTCCAGAAGATTGTCCTTTATGTAAAGATGGTAGTGTTGCATATAAACCAGGAAGTAGAGGAAACTAATCTTCATGGCAAACAGATGGCGAGATATAAAACAAGGAAATGTTTCTAAGGAGTCTTCTTCAACTACTGAAGAGATAAAAGACTCTTTCGCCTCTGCACCAATTGGCAATAGAATCAAAGCATTTATCGTTGATATGTTTATGATTATGATGCCGATTATGTATATAACTACTTATTTAATCATGGATGGAAAAGATGATTTCCAAGGAAGTGATGAAGCAAGATGGATTACAGCTTTAGTTTTTGGTCTTATAATTGTTCTTTTTTGGATAGTTAAAGGGCAAACTCCTGGTTTTAAAGCTTATTCAATCAAACTAATTGATGATAATACTAAAGAAAAAATATCATTACCAAAAGCAATTCTTAGATATATAATATTTCTAGTTTCTGCAACTACGATACTTTTAGCATTTTTACCTTTTTTCAGAAAAGATAAAAAGACTATACAAGATTTACTTACCAAAACAACTGTTATAGAAACAAAAGAATAGATGCTTTTCTTTAAACTCTCTGCATTTTATTTTTTCTATTTTGCAGCGGTTGGAGTATACGTAATATTCTTACCAAAAGTTCTACACGATATTGGCTATTCAGCTTTTGAGATTGGTGTAGTATTTGCTATTGCACCACTTATGAAGTTTATTACTCCATTTTTATTTTTAAAGCATATTACATTAAATCAAAATGTATTTAAAACAGCCCTACTCTTATCTGTAGCTTGTTCTTTAATGCTTTATGTAACTTTAGAGAATCTTTATTTACTTATGATAAATAATGCTGTTTTAGCAGCTTGTTTATCTATGATATTACCTTACTTAGAAGTTACTGCTGTAAAGGTATTAGGAAAAGGAAGATATGGTAAATCAAGGCTTTATGGCTCAATTGGGTTTATGATCATCTCACTTGTACTAGCACAGTTTCTTACAAACCCATATGTTGCACTTCATTACTATTTAACAGTGAATGTACTAACTGTACTATTTGCCTTCTTATTACTTAGATATGATGATGTTAGCCATGATGAATCAAAATCTAATAGTGAATTCTCTTTCTTTAAATATTGGCCTTTTTGGATAAGTCTGTTTTTTATGCAGTTAAGTTTTGGTGCTTTTTATAACTTCTTTACTATTTATGAAACAGAGCATGGGATTAGTCTTGAAATGACTTCATATCTTTGGTCTTTTGGTGTTATATGTGAAATATTTATTCTTTATTTTCAAGGACCACTTTTAAAGAAAAATCTACTTGCTTTAATCAAGTTTTCTGTAGCAGTGACAGCACTTAGATGGTTTATTGTTTATATGTATCCAGATAATCTGACACTTACTTTTATAAGTCAAGGTATCCATGCCTTTTCATTTGGATTATTCCATAGTGCAGTAGTGATTTATCTATACTCACTATATGAAAATAAAAAACTTGCTCAACAGTTTATGTTTGGGGTAGCTTATGGATTAGGTGGTTTTTTAGGAGCTTTACTTGCAGGTTGGCTTTATGGAGAGAATCTATTTCTTTATTCAACTATTTTTGCACTATTTTCTTTACTGTTTTTATACAGTAAAAGACTTCCAAAAGAAGTCTAAACTGTTGCTTTTAATTTAAGTATATCTTGAATTTTTTCATTATTAATTAGAGTTTCAAACTCTTCATCATTTTCTATTTCTTCAACATACTGTTCATTTAAATCAATTGCTTTTTCTAAATCTAAAATTGCATTCTCTTCTTGCCCTAAAACAGCATAGATTTTAGATCTTTGATAATAAGCATTAGCATATGAATTATCTATCTCTAAAGCTTGGTTTGTAAGGTTTAATGCCCAGTTTGCTTCACCCATATCTAAAACAGCATCTGCTTTGTAAGTTAAAGCTTCTACTTCATCAGGTCTAATATTTAAAATCTCATCATAGATTTCAACTTTACCTGCAGGAGTTGACTCTTGACTTGATCTAAGCCATAAAGAGTGAATTGTATTGGTAACCTCAATCTCATGTTGATTACGTTTTACTTGTTTAGACCTATTTTCTAAATCTCTTTCAAAATTTAAAAGTCTCTCTTCATACTCTTCAATAATCTTTGATGTCTTTTCATCAATCATATTTTTTACTTTTTCATTTGTATCTTTAATTGATGTCCATCCAACAATTACAAGTAAAGACGTAGCAGCGGCAATAATATAGAACATATTATTAATAGTTGAAGTTGCATAATTAACTACATTGTTAGACATAGTAATCTCTTTTTTTGCTAAAGTTTCATGTAATTCAACTTTTAGATTTCTATTCTCTTCTCTTAACTGCTTAATTTCATGTAAAATATAGTTCTCTACAAATGGGTTATACAAAGGCTTTTCTAAATTATTTATCCTATCTTGAACTTTTTCTTCTTTTGTTGTTGTAGCAAAAGTTACACTAACTATGACAAATAATAGCAAAAATACTTTTCTCATCTAAATCCTTTGTGGGGTAAATTTCCCCTAAGATAACATTTTTTTGTATAAAGTTTCCAAAGCTATGTCAGAAATATTTTGAGATACACCAATATGGAATGAAATTTTTGAAGGACTCATATCAAACATCTCAAAAGACATGTTCTCTTCTTTTAATGCTGTAATTGCATCTACTATTGCAAAAGCATTCTCTCTTAGTCCAATTCCTACAAGGGTAATGATTGCTAAGTTGTATGTAACATAGATATTATCAGTTTTTAGTCTTCTTTCAATCTCTCTTCTTAGATTGTTAATATTACCTTTTAAATCTTCTTGGTCAACTAAAATAGAGATATCATCTCTATCTGTAGGATAGTGATATGTATTTATTCCAAACTCACTAAAGATTTTAAGAAGTTCTGCTGTAAAACCTATTTCATCTGCTAACATATCTTTTTGTAAATGAATTGCAGCCATATTATCAAGTTTTGCAATACCTACTAAGTCTTCCATAGGTACTCTTTCATTTAAAATAAGTGTACCTTCATGTTCTGGATTATTTGTATTTCTAATATTAATTGGTATTTTACTTTTTTTACAATTTAACATTGCATTAAAATGGAATACGTTAAAACCTTTAGAGCTTAATAGTCTTAACTCTTTAAAAGTAAGTCTAGGAATAACATTTGCTCCCTCAATCACTCTAGGGTCAACTTCATAAACTCCATTTGTATCAGTCCAATTCTCATAAATATCTGCATCTAAAGCATAAGCTAATTCTCCACCAGTAAGGTCACTTCCACCTCTACTCATAACAGAAATTTCTTTATCTTCATTTATTCCATAAAAACCAGGCACTAAATAGTAATCAGCCTTTTCAAAATTGAAGTACTCACTAATATTTTTGTGAGTTTTCTTAGAAACCTTTCCATCACAATATTCAGATGTAAGAATAAAACCAAAATCTTCAGGAAGCATTAGTTTTATATTTAAACCATTTTTTCGCATAAACTCAGTTATAAGTTTTGCATTATAGTGCTCTCCCCTTGATAGAAAAAAAGCATTTCTTTTTTCACCTTTTAAAGAGTTATTATTTAAATCTTTTACTAGGGAATCAATAATAGGCTTACTATCTACTTTTAAATCTTTACAAAGTTGCTCAAACTTATTGATAATTGCAGCAAAACTATCTTTTGCAGATACTTCTATTTTCTGTTCACAAAAATGATTTCCATCAGTTGAAAGGTTTAGTAAGTGGTCAGTTATTTTTTCATTGTGAGTGTCATCTCTACCAGGTGCAGAAACTACTATTACTTTTCTTTTTTCATCGCTTTTAATAATATTAAAAACTTTTTTTATCTGGGAGGCATCTTTTACTGAACTTCCTCCAAATTTACATACTTTTACATTCATTTTTCTTATTTCCTTATAAGTTAAATACTTACCTTATAGCCTCTATGTCTAACTGTTTCAATAAAGTTTTCATCAAACTCTTTTTTTAGACTATTTCTAATTGAGTTAATGTTAACCTCAATTACATTATCTGATACCATCTCTGGTTCATCCCAGTTTGCTTGTAGTAGTTCATCTTTTGAGATTGGTGCTCTATATCTATTTTTTATTAGATAACTCAAAATAGAAAAAGACTTTCCTTTAAATACAACTTTTTTGTCATCACTTACTAAGGCTTTTTCCTCTAAGTCAGCTTTATAGTTGTCTTTATAAAAAAGTTCTTTTTTAAAGTTATCTCTATGGATTGACTCCATTTTTGCTAAGATATATTCATTAGAAGTTGGCTTTTTTAGTACTGAAATTGCACCTTTTTTTAATAGACTTACTTCTAACTGTTTTGTCCAATCATCTACTAAAAATACTACTGCTGTTACTCTATTATCTATATTTCTTAATATCTTTTTACAGTCAAAGTAGTTATTACAATCTACAATTACTAAATTGTAATACCTTACTTCACTGTGATATATTGCATCACTTATATCTTCTGCAATATCTACTATATATAATTGCTCTTCATCTATATAATCTAATAGTTTCTCATCCAAGTTATATGTTAATAGTCTCATTTAATATATACACTCCTAACCACTTCATCATCTCTTTTTAAAATTAGAGTATTATCTTCTTCTATGGCTAATGAGTCAATAAAAAATGTTTCAATATAGTCATAATCTTGAAAAAATTTATCTATTTGAGTTTTAGCAATATCAAAAGAAGAGTCTTTGCTTAGTTCTATAATTAATGCATTGTCATTTAAAACAATTTTTTGATTAATTAAATTAAACTCTTCAAAGCTATAGATGAACTTTATAAATTCAAATTTCTTTTCCCTTGATATATTTAAATAGTTTTTAATATAGATAAATCTCACAATTAGTCCTCTAAGGGATATACTCCATTTTCATCATGGTGCTCAGTTCCCTTAATTGGAGGATTGAATACACAAATAAGTCTCATGTCTTCACTTCCACCATAAAGGTTATGGTCATCATGATTGTTTAAAGCATACATAACACCATCATAGATGTCATGTACTTCACCTGTTGCTAAATCTTCAATTTTTCCATTTCCAGCTACACAATAAACTGCTTCTAAATGGTTTTGATAATGGATATGCGTTTTTGTATTTGCTTTAATAATTGTTTCGTGGAAAGAGAATCCCATGCCTTCATCTTTTAAAAGCATTCTTCTACTAACCCATTGTCCACCTTCAGCAAATACTTCTCTTTCAGTTCCCATTACATCTTTTTTGATATCTTTAACAATCATCTATTAAAACTCCCCTGTTAATTTTTCTTTCTTTTCTTTTACTAATCTTCCAACTGCTTTATCAAATCTTTTTAAACCTTCAAGTAGAGTCTCTTCATCAATAATTAATGGTGGTAAAAACTTAACAATTTGGTCTTCACTACCACAAGTTTCAACAATAAGTTTCTCTTCAAATGCTAAAGAAGAAAGTTCTCCCGCAACTGAGTTATCATTTTTAATATCAAATGCATATGCTAAACCTCTACCTCTAACAACTACTTCTAAATCATCTTTATATTTATCAGCTATTTTTTGAAGCTCATCTTTAATTACTTTTTCTTTGTATTTAACAGCATTTGATAAGTCATCATTTTGCCAATACTGCTCAATTGCAACTTTTGCAGCAACGAATGCTAAGTTGTTTCCTCTAAATGTACCAGTATGCTCACCAGGTTTCCATTGGTCTAAATCAGGCTTTAATAATACAAGTGCCATTGGTAAACCACCACCAATAGATTTTGACATAGTTACGATATCTGGATTAATTCCTGCAAATTCAAATGAGAAGAATTCACCACTTCTACCATTACCAACTTGAATATCATCAATAATTAATAAAATATCATACTCTCTACAAATTGACTCAAGCTCTTGTAACCACTCTTTAGATGCAACATTAATTCCACCCTCACCTTGAATAGTTTCAACAATAACAGCTGCTGGAATATCAACACCACTACTGCTATCTTCTAAAAACTTTCTAAAGTATGCCATTGTATTCATATCACCAAAGTAACCATCAAAAGGCATAAATGTAGCATTTGTTCTACTAATATAACTCTCATCTCTGTAGTCATTATTACCAGTAACAGAAGATGAACCTTGAGTTAAACCATGGAAACCATTTGTAAATGAAACTACATTTGATCTTCCCTTTACAAGTCTTGCAAGCTTTAAAGCTGTTTCAACTGAGTTTGTACCAGTTGGTCCTGTAAATTGAACTTTATAATCAAGGTTTCTTGGTACTAAGATTGTGTCTTGGAAAGTTTGTAAAAACTCTTTTTTTGCACTTGTTGCCATATCAAGTCCATGAACAACACCATCTTTTTGAATATACTCAATTAATGCAGAACTAATGTGATCATTATTGTGTCCATAGTTTAATGTTCCAGCTCCTGCAAAAAAGTCAATAAAGTCTTCACCTTGTTCATTTGTTAAAATAGCTCCCTTTGATTTTTCAAAAATTGTTGGGAAACTCCTGATATAACCTCTTACCTCTGATTCTAAGTTTTCAAAAATTCTCATCTTCTCTTTTTCCTTTATTTTTTAAACGGTCCTATTTTATATAGAACCTCTTCTTCATGTTGATTAGTAAAATCACTAGCTTCGAAAAACTCCATACTATTCATTTGAGTTTCATAATGATTTGCAACTTTTTCAAATACCCTAATAGATGAATTATTACTAGGAGATACCGTTGTATGTAAATAGTTTACATTTAAATCCTCTCTTTGAATTATGTCCATAATTAATCTTCTTGCTAAATCATTTCCTCTAAAGTCTGAGTCAACTGCAACCTGCCATATAAACAGAGTATTTGGCTCATTTGGAATCATATATCCTGATACAAAGCCAATTACTTTATCTTCATATGTTGCAACTGAACAAATATCACGAAAATGTGTAGTTTGTAACAAATAAAGGTATTCAGAATTTACATCTAATACCTTAGTACTTTTCACAAGTTCGTAAATTTTCTGTGCATCTTTCTTGGAAGGTTTACAAATATTTATTTCACTTTTTGACATTTGTCTTTCCTTAAAATATTTTATTGACATAAAAAATTTTACATATGATATGTATTTTTTTTACATCTTATGTGTAAATTTATAACATATAAACCTTAGATAAAACTTAGACGAATGGTAACACCTCAAAATATATCAATATTTATAGCCTAAAATTAATTTTCGCTTAAGAAAAAATAAATATTATTATTTAAGAGCTTTATTTTTGAGGTTCACTAAATCACACACTAAAAGGGGCACAAATGAAAAAGTTATTCATAGCACTATTTTGTCTATGTAGCTTCACTTACGCTGTAGAGTACGATGCTTTACAAGGAAAGATGTTATCTCTATCATGTGCATCATGTCATGGGACTGATGGAAAATCTACAACTATAACACCATATATAGCTGGTATGAGTAAAACAGTTATGTATCAAACGTTACTTGCTTATAAAAATGGGGAAAAGACAGGAACAATGATGCAAAAACATGCAAAAGGTTTTACTGATGCTGAGTTAGAACAAATCTCTTATTACTTTTCTAAAGTAGAAAGATAAAGGATTGAACATGATGAATAGAAGACATTTTAATAAAGTACTTGTAGGATCAGTTGCACTTTCATTTGCTGCTTGTAGTAGTATCACTAGTGTTTCTTTACCTAAAGATAAAAAAAGAGTTGTTGTAGTAGGAGGTGGTTTCGGTGGAGCTACTGCTGCTAAATATCTGAAAAAATTCTCTCCTGAAACAGAAGTAATCTTAATTGAACAAAACAAAGAGTATTACACTTGTCCATTTGGAAATACTGTAATTGCAGGACTTAACGATATTGATTATATTAGACATGATTACAAAACTTTAGAGAGTAAATATAAAGTACAAGTTATCCATGAAAAAGTAAAAAAAGTTGATGGAGCTACTAATTCTGTAATCTTAGAAAATGGTGATGTTATTCCTTACCACAGAGCAATCGTATCACCAGGGATTGATTTCAAATATGAAAAAGGTTATGTAGAAGGTTCTGAAATGTATGCTCCTCATGCATATAAAGCAGGTGCTCAAACTACACTTTTAAGAGAACAACTTGAAGGAATGAATGATGGAGGAACATATGTAATGGTTGCCCCAGCTAATCCATTTAGATGTCCTCCTGGTCCATATGAAAGAATCTCTTTAGTTGCACACTATTTAAAAACTCATAAACCAAACTCTAAAATCATTATCTTAGACCAAAAGAATAAATTCTCTAAACAAGGTCTATTCCAAGAAGGTTGGGAAAACCTTTATGGTGATATGATTGAATGGAGAAGTGCAGAGTTTGGAGGAAAAGTTATCTCTGTTGATCCTAAGAAATTAGAGATTACAACTGAAGATGAAGTTGTAAAAGCAGATGTTCTTAACTATATTCCTTCACAAAAAGCTGGACAACTTGCATTTGATTCAGGACTTACAAAAGGTGATTGGTGTCCAGTTAACACTAAAACTTTTGAGTCAAGACTTGTTGAAAATGTACACGTAATTGGAGATGCTTCAATTGCAACAAAGATGCCAAAATCTGGTTTCTCTGCAAATTCACAAGCTAAAATTGCAGCACTTCAAATCACAAGATTATTGAAAAATAAACCTGTAGTAAACCCACCAAAACTTGCAAATACTTGTTATAGTTTAATTGCACCAAATTATGGTATTACAGTTGCTGCTGTTTATGAAGCTCACGAAGATGGAATTAGAACAGTTCCAGGAGCTGGAGGACTAAGTCCTATGGGTGCTGATGCTTCATTTAGAGCATTAGAAGCAGAATATGCTGTAGGTTGGTATCAAAACCAAACTGCTGATATATTTAAATAAGAAGAAGTACTCATATGAGTACTTCTTAATCCTCGATACTCATTATAAGTAGTTTCACGTTTTTCTTTTCTTGAATCTCTTCAAGCTTTAATCCAGGAATTTGAATTTGCATAAACTCACTATGATTTTTTATATCATTTTTTGCTATTTCTTGTAAAAGTTTTCCTCTATAAAACTTAGCCCAGTGAGAAACAACTTTCCCATCTTTTATAAATTTAAATGTCAAAACATTTGCTTTTTTTACTTTATAAAACTTCTCATAAAAACCTGCTCGTAAATCAATCACTTCTTCACCAACAAACTCATCTAAACTATCTGAAAAGTTTTCTAAATAAAATTTCTCAACATTTATATTAGGAAGTTTTGCACCTTGCTTATATTTATAGTCAGGTATTAAATCATTTGCTTTTATTGGACCAAAAAGATTTGAGAATAACAATACATTCTCATCTATATACTTTTGCGTTTTTTCATCTAAGTTTTTATAATCTAAAGCATCAAAGGCAACACCTTCATATCTATTGATAGCTTTCATAGTTGGCTTATCTTTTAAACTCTCTTTGTATTTTTCTACTTCTTCTAGCTTTTTTAAACCAAACCATTTAGATAGTTCTTCTATTGTTAAACTTGAAACATACTCTTCGTAAGTATTAAAAATCTCTTCTCTTTTTTCAAATAACTCTTCTAAAAAAAAGTTCTCTTTACAAAAAGGTTTGTTTTCTCCACCACTATTTTTTGTCTCTGCTGGAGCTAATAAAATCTTCATATATCTTTACCTTTATAATTTATTGTACAAATTCTCCACTATGATACAACCATCTTCCATCTACTTTTAGGAATTTACTTTTTTCCACAAAAGAAGAATCAATTGCACCTTGAAATATAGTGGCTTTAAAAGTCACATAAGATACCTCTTGACCATCAATAAAGTCTAATATCTCTAACTTTCTAAAGTCACTATACTTTGAAAAATTGTTTATTGAGTCTTTCCAACCTTGAATATCAGTTGTATATTCTGCATTATCTCTATGAGTAGTTGAAATAATATAGTCTTGATTGTTTGCAACATAAGCACTATATCTTGATTTCATAAGCTCTAATGCAGTTAAAGGAGTTTCACCAAAGTGAAATAGTCTACAGCATTTTTTATACTTTTTTAAGCTCCCACATGGGCAAAAAGAATTCCCAGAAATTTTCATACCAAACTCCTTTTTAGATAGTATTTTAGCAGAAAATTTCCTAGGTTTTAATATATAGCTACTTTTTAGCTTCTTTAACTTTTACATCTTTTTCAATATTTTTAATCAAACCTTTTCCAAAACCTTTTAAAACTAATAAATCTTTAGGATTATTAATTTTTTGTTTTTTTCTAAAGTCAATTATCATTGAAGCCTTTTTTTCACCTATGCCTTTTATCTGCATCAACTCCTCTTTACTTGCGCTATTTAAGTCAATTGATGCAAATAAAAATGCACAACTCAACATTAGTCCTAAGAATATTTTTTTCATTTCTTGCTCCTTTTATATAATAAATTAAATTATATATAAATAACATTTAATTTTATTTAAACTGCTCATTAGTAAAGTATAAACTCAAATATAATAAAATCTTTTAAATCAAAGGGGAAAGACACAATGGGACAAATACCACTAGAGTTAATATCTAACTTTATATCAATGGTTATACTAATCATGATATTTGTAAAATATTATCAATACAAACAAAAGTTAGATGTATTAAAAGGTTTAGATGACCTAAAAAACAAGAAAAAACTTACAGCAGAGGACAAATCTTTTATAAGTTCAAATCTAAAAGATTATCAAATTCTTTTTGCAAGGGATGAGCAAAGAGTTAAACTAGCATATCCAATTTTTATCTTAGTTGCTGGTATTGTTTTAGCATTTTTAGAGTTCAAAGAAGCAATGATTCACTTAAATGTTATTGTTGTTGCATTTATTTTTATGCAAGTAAACAAAATTCATAATAGAAATTTCGTTAACCTACTAACTGAACTAAACAAATAAGCTAGATTAAATTTTTTAATCTAGCTCCTTTATCTTCAATACTTACTTCAAATTCACATTCATATAAACTATTTGTTTTTAAGAACTCAATTAGTTGCTCAATAGTTTGCTCATAGTTTTTACAATAGATATAAAACTTCATAACTCCCTCTTTTATATCAACTGCACAAAGCTTTAAAAAGCTTTCTTCTTCAAGTTTTTCTAAATGATTTTTTTCAAAGGCTGTAAAAAATGCTAAACATGCAGGGTCTGGAAACATAATATCATCTGCCACATGGAAGTTATGTTTTACTACTACTAAGGTCTCAAAACCTTCTAAATCAATATCTTTTTTAACTCTTAATAACTGATTTATACTATCAGTTGTCACTAATTCCCAAGTATCTTCATTTATTACCATTGTATTTGCTCTTTATTGTTTTGTTTTAAAATCTCATTTGTTTTTGAAAAATGTTTACACCCAAAAAAACCTCTATAAGAAGATAAAGGACTTGGATGAGGCGCAGTTAAAATATGATGTTTTGTTTCATCAATTAGTTTGCTTTTTTTAATAGCAGGAGCTCCCCAAAGTATGAAAACTATATTTTCACATGATGATGAGATATATTTAATAATATTGTCAGTGAAAGTTTCCCAACCCATTTTGTGGTGGGATTTTGGTTTTGCTTCTTCAACTGTAAGAATTGCATTTAATAAAAGAACTCCTTGTTTTGCCCAAGGTGTCAAGTCTCCATCTAAACAAATAGAGTCATTTCCTAAATCCTCTTTTATCTCTTTTAAAATATTTTGCATAGAAGGAGGGTTTTTAATATCACTTGGTGTTGAGAAAGAGAAACCTTGTGCTTGTCCTTCTCCATGATAAGGGTCTTGTCCTAAAATAACTACCTTTAAATCCTTTAAAGGTGTTTTTTCAAAAGCATTAAAAATCAACTCTTTTGGTGGAAAAATCTTTTTTGTTGCATACTCTTTTTCTAAAGACTTTTCTAAACTTTTATAATAATCTTTATTTTTTTCAATATTTAAAATATCATCCCATCTGTTCATAATCTACCTTTAGTTATAAAAGAGTATTATTGCAGATTAAATTTAAAAAAGCCTATTAGAGAAGATAAAAAATAGAATGAAACCATATATAAAATCAATTATCGCATCATTTTTAGTAATTTTAGCCTGTTTAGGTTTTGGAAGATTCTCTTTTGGAATGGTTCTACCAAACTTACAAGATAGTCTACTTCTTAGTTCTTCACAAGTAGGTTTTATAGGAACTGCAAACTTTATTGGCTATTTTATTGGAATATTCTTTGCAAACTTTTTATATAGAAAATTTTCTACTCATAGATTAATCTTTACAACTATTTTATTACAAGCCTTTTCTATGTTTTTAATGACCCTTACAAGTGACTACAAACTTGTATCGTTTTTCTATTCTTTTAGTGGCTTCTTTTCTGCTATTTCAAATATTGCTATTATGGCTTATATCTCAAATGTTATTCCTAAAAATATTAGGGGAAAAGCTTTAGGGATAATAGTAAGTGCAAGTGGTTTAGCCATAGTATTAAGTGGGCAAATAGTTCCTTTTACACAAGATATTGTAAAAGATGTTCCTTGGGAAACAGCATGGATAATTTTTTGTTTAATCCTTCTAGTTGTTGCTTTTATGTCCCAACCTGGAATAAAAAAACATGCAGCTCACAATATAAGTGATATCACATTTAAAACTAAAGAGTTTATTACTACAACAAGCTTTTGGAAGATTGCATTTGTTTATATAGTGTTTGGTTTTACTTACTCTATTTATGTAACCTTTTTTGTAAGTGCTGTAATGCAAAAGTATGAATTATCAACACATATTTCAGGTAACTTTTGGACTTTACTTGGATTTATGAGTATTTTTTCTGGCTTTTTATTTGGAACATTAGCAGATAAGATTGGAGCATACAAAACATTGATTTTTGTATTTACTTTACAAACTATAGCCCATGGAAGTTTAGCTTTTAGTCTTCCTTCTTTTTCTATTTGGGTTTCAGTAATTTTATTTGGTATCTCTGTTTGGAGTATTCCTTCTTTGGTAACTTTACTTTGTTCAATAGAGTTTCATGGAAGTAAAACAGCAAAAGTCTTTTCCCTTGTAACTATTCTCTTTGCAGTATTTCAAGCCTTTGGACCATTTGTTGCGGGAGTAGTTCACGATATCACAAAAGACTATTCTGATATATTTATGATTACTTCACTTTTAGCATTAATTACAGTTTTTATCTCTTTTATATTTTCAAAGGATAAAATATCTTCTAATATAATAGAAAAATAAACAAAAAATAAACTATGAGGAACTACTTTGAAAAATAATGGATTTATATTTGACTTAGATGGAACACTAATAGATTCTTTAACAGATATTGCACTTTGTTCAAATATTGTTTTAAAAGAGTTTAATCTACCAACCCATGAAATAGCAACTTACAAATATTTTGTTGGTGGAGGTGCAGAAGTTTTAGTTAATAATGCTGTACCTAAAGATTCTACAGAAGAGTTAAATAGAAAAGTTCTAGAAAGATTTAAAGAAGTATATGACCAAGAGCTACACGATAATACAAAGCCTTATGATGGCATTTATGACTTATTAGACCTTTTACATGAAAATGAGATAAAAGTAGCTGTATTATCAAATAAACCCCATGAGTTTACAATCAAATATGTTGATGAGTTTTTCCCGAAATATTCAAATATCTTGGAAGTACATGGTTCAAAAGAGCATGTTCCTAAAAAACCCCACCCAAGTGCAGCTATAGAAATTGCAAATGCTTTAAATCTAGAGTGTGAAAATATCTATTTTGTGGGAGATAGCGATGTGGATATGCAAACTGCAAAAAACTCAAATATGAAAGCAGTTGGTGTATCTTGGGGATTTAGAGGTCCAAAAGAGTTGATTGAAAATGGAGCCGACCATATAGTTGAAACTCCAATTGATATCTTTAAACTACTTAAATAGAAGAGTTAAAACCCTAACTCTTCTATTACTTCTTTTGGTGTTTTTCCTACACTTTCACATAAGCTTTTAAACTTATCCTCACCTTTTGCATCTATTCCTAAAACTTTTAATTTAGCTATTAACTCTTCTGTCTCAATGCCTAAATCATTTGCTATTTGTGAAATATTTTTTCTTCCTAAGCCAGAAAGTGAATCAGACTTTTTAACACTAACTTCTTGTTTTTCACTTAATATTGAGAAAACTTTTTGAGCACTTATGTTATTGTTTTTAGCAATATCTTTTAAAGTATCCATTTCATCTGCTTCAATATTTTTTGATTTTAAAATAGCCAAACTTTTTTCTAAATCAAAGTCTACTTTTAAAGCAAACTCTTCTAAGGTATCAAGTTCTGCATGGGAATATGGAGCTTTTTCATACTTTTGCTCCCATGAATTTTTTATATCTTCACTAAAATCTATAAATGTAGAAAACGGAGATACTTCATTTAAAGTTCCTACCAAAAAAACAAGTGTAATCACAAAAGCTACAGCCATCTCTTTTGTAAATACAACTACTACTTTTGCTTTATTTTTCATATAACTAAGCATAGGTTTCCAGTTATAATATATATGTAAAATAGTAGCTATTATAAATAGAACCATAAAAGTTGAGTGTACCTGTGCATACTCTTCTTTTCCTAATCCTAATATTTCCCAGTTAGACCATTTTGCAACTCTTCCAGGAGGAGAGATAAACAACATGATTCCAGTGTAAGTCATAAGAATCATTGACAATAACATTGTTAAAGATGTGATTTTTTTAAGACTCATAATAAACTCCTTCATACTATAAGTTTATTATATTCCAATCTATTTAAATAAGTGAAATTTTTATGTAAGTTTTTGCTTGAGCTAGATGTTAAACATCTAACTCAAAGAAAGTTTCATCAATCTTCTTATACTCAGCAACTGAGCAAGTGATTTTAATTGCATTGTCATAGTCTTCAAAGTACTCTTTGAAAAGCTTTTTAAGCTCTGTAATGTTTGCAGTTCTAAAAACAAAGTAACCTACAATATTTTTACCTCTTTTTCCTGCTTTTTCTATTCCAAAACTATCGAATTTCCACTCAACACCTCTTGAATAAAAAAATACCTCTTCAAGTCTTTTCTCTAATTCACTTCTAACGTGATCATTATACTCTTTTAGGTGAACATAAAAAGCTACATTCACATTGAATGCATCCTGTACAAGCTTCTTTTCAAACTTTGTTTCAGGTGTTTTTGTTAAATCTGTATTATCCATTTTGTTCCCTATGTCATAAAATAAAATATGTAATTATAGTACATCTGAATAAAGAACAAATAAAAAGAAACTCTTTTTTATAGATATATAACTACAGTTAATAATTATCATAAATCATGTTAAGTTTTTTTTAAGCATAAGATAAATAACTATAGATTATAATTCTACAAATAAAATCATAAGGAAAACTAATGAAATTAAAAGCACTTTTATTAACTTTAGCCCTTGCAACAAGTTCAATGTTTGCAGCAGAGTTTGTAGATTACAACAAATTAAGCTCAATGCTTAAAAAAGAGAATAAAGCAAATGGTACATATGCAACAACAGAAGATGTAAAAAAAGCTTTAAAAGCAAAAGATTGGTTAGTAGCAGATGTAAGAACAATGGAAGAGTGGGCAGCTGCACATATCAAAGGTTCAGTTAGAATTGGAAGACAAGCACCAGAAAAAGGTTTAGCTTTACACGCTTTAGATATGGATGATAACTTTATCAAACAAAATGTGATTATCGTTTGTAACTCTGCTGCAAGAGCTTCAATTGAAGCAGAAACAATTAGAAAAATGGGATTTAAACAAGTTAAAGTTTATGATTTATACTCTTGGATTGATGAGTGTAATCCTGTAGTTACAAAATATACAGTAAAAAAAGACAAAGGTGGAACTGGTCTTAAATTTGGTAACTTCTTTGCAGAACACTGTAAAGAGAAGAAATAATATCTAAAGGAATTTTCTCCTTTAGATTACACTCCTATCTTTCTAGCATTTTTCATTTGCATTTTTGCAACTTCTCGTAAATCAACATTACTATCAAGTTCATCTACAATCTCAGCACCAAGTAAAGACTCTAAGGCATCTTCTAACGTCACTACACCTTCTGTTTGCTCATAATTGTCTGTTACAATAAATAGATGCTCTTTTTTTAATAAGAACATATCAATAAGTTTAGAAATAGAGATATTTTCATTTACACGAAGAACTGGTTTTATTAAGTCTTCTTTTGTTTCATAATTGTCTTCAAGCATTTCATGGAAATACTCTTTTGAAATAACTATTCCTACAATATCATCAATATCTTCATCATAAATAGGAACCCTTGAATACTCTTTGAACTTTTCTAAATCAACTTTTGTTCTATCATTAAAACTATCTAAAAAATCATTTTTTTGTACAGAAAAAACCACAGATCTTGGAGTAAAGACATCTTTTACCTTTATCTCATTTAGATTTAAAAGGTTTTCAATCATAACTGTTTCTTTTACTCTTAATACACCTTTTTTCTCTGCAATTGTAGCTGTTGCTAAAATCTCATCTTTTGTCATAGTCTCTTTTTTTGAAGGAGTTATAAAAGTAGTGATTTTATTCATAACGATTAAAATAGGATAAGTAATAAATACTAAGCCTTTAATAGTTCTAGTTGCAAAACCTGCTAAACCTTTCCAATAATATGCACCTAAAGTTTTAGGAATAATCTCTGAAAATACTAAAATCAAAATCGTTAAAACAGCAGAGATATAAAACATATACTCTTCACCAAACATTTTTGCAGCCTCTGCACCAACACCTGCTGCACCTAAAGTATGAGCAAAAGTGTTTAAAGTAAGAATTGCTGCGATTGAAAAGTCTATATTCTTTTTTTGATACTCCATTAAAGAACCAAGCTTCTTTTTCTCTTTTTTTACTACCTCGATATGAGAATCAGTTATTGAAAGAAGTACAGCCTCTAAAATTGAACAAAGAAAAGAGACTCCAACTGCTATCAAAAAATATATTGTCATCAACATCTGTTAAATATCCTAATTGTTTTAATATTTTTGCTAATTATATACTATTTTTTAGAAAAATAAATTTTTTCTTCAATATTGTAATGATAAATTAAGTGGAAAATCACTTTTATAAGGAAAGTCAATAATATTTTGACTAAATAAGAATAAGGAAATTCATCACGAACTCATCAGGAAGCTAAATAAATGAGTTCGTGAAAAACTCCCATTAAAGAAGTCCTTATCCAAGAGAATAGAAAACTAAGCTCTTGGATATGAGAAGTTTGAGTAATTAAACTGCTTTTTTAACTTTCTCTTTTTCAATATAGTCTCTACAATCTATACAATACATTGCATGAGGCTTAACTCTTAATCTTCTAATAGTAATTTCAGAGTCACACATTTCACAAAGTCCAGTGTACTTTCCTTCTTCAATCTTTCTAAGAGCATGATTTATTAAATTTAACTCTTTTAATTGTTGATTCTTGATATGTACATCTGTAGAGTAGTCTCTACTTGCTGCTGCGAAATCACCTTCATCGTTTAAATCCATTTCACTTAAATTTAAATGTTCATTAGACAGATTATTAAGTGTTGACTCGATTGTCATCTTGTTTTGTAATAAAAGACTTTTAATCTCTTCTATTTGTTTTTTATTTAAACTTTTTGGCATGTTTTTCCCTAAAAATATTTTTCTTAATTGTACCGCAACACAGTTGCAAATAAATAGCATTGTTATATTTTTTTGCTTTATTTATCATAAAATATAAGATTGTGTATAATATCAAATAAAAATAATCTTTAAAGAGTTAATATGGATAAAAAATATACACCTGTACCTTGTGCATTTTATGATGAGTTTGAGGCAGCCGCCGTTAAAGGGCAAATTTGTGAAATTGTTTATTTAGAAAATGATGTAGAAAAAATAATCAAATCAAAAATAATTAATCTACAAACAAAAGACAAAGAAGAGTTTGTAATTCTTGAAAATAATCAAAAAATTAGATTAGATTTTATACAACTTTTTAATGGAGAATCTCCAAAAAATAGAAAATATTGTTAAAAGATTTGATACTTTTCCTTAAACTTGCTTAAGCTTCAAAAAAGGTTGCATATGCAATAATTGTATATGCAACTAAAAGGAGCCTTATGAATTATGCATTAAAAGACTCTATTGCTTATCGACTTATCAGAAGTTCGAATAGCGTTGTTAATAGTTTAAATAAAATACTTTCAGCTTATGATATTGCTATTGAACAACGTGCGACGCTAGAAATCATTAAATATGAACCTAACGTTAATCAAACGAAAATAGCGCAACTTCTTGGTAAAGATAAAACAACGATAAGTCGTTCATTAAACTCTTTAGAAAAAAAAGAGTTGATCACTAGAGAAAGTGATACCCAAAATGACAAAAGAAGCAATAAGATAAAGCTAACAAAAAAAGGTGAACGAATTTTAGAAGAAACACTTCCTTATGTAACCGATTTCAGGGAAGGACTTAATTCTAAAATCAGCGAAAAAGAGCATAAACTTTTTTTTGAAATATTAGATAAACTCGAACTCTAATAAATGTATATTTATAAAAGTCCTTTTGAGTGTGCTAAAAATTGTAAGGAGTAGATATGAATAATTATGTACAGGTTTCATGCGATTTATATGACATGTTTGAGGAAGCGGCAAGTAATAGCGTTAATTGTGAGATAACATTTTTAAAAGAAAAAGAAGAAGTGACTGTTACTTCTAAAATAGTGGACATAAGAAATGTAAGTAACAGTGAGTTTATGGAAACTGCAGATGGTACTGTAATTAGACTTGATAAAATTGTGGAGTTTAATGGTAGACCAACTGCTGATATTAATTACTATCAACACGCATAAATTTTTTTACCTAATTTCTTGACTATATAGTCAAAGAATTAGATTTTTGTACCCGTCAAAATAAACAACCTACTCTTCCTTGTGAGTAGGTATGTTTTCTCTTCTAAGCATCTTCATGTATAATACCTAATATCATTTTTTAAAATCTAAGGTTACCTATGAAGACACTATTTTTTTGTATTCTATTTTTTATTTCTATTCAAGCTGTTGCAAAACCTATAGTATTTACTGAGGAAGAAAAAGAGTTTATAAAAAACACTCCCCTAGTAAAAGTCGGGATGATGCCTGATTTTACGCCTTTTTCATACTATATAAAAAATACACCTGTAGGCTTTGAACATGAATTACTAAATATCTTATCTCAAAGAACTGGACTAGTATTTGAAAAAGAGTATGCTAAATGGACGACTATTTATACAGCCTTTAAAAACAAAGAAGTAGATGTAATAACAAGTATTTCACATAAAAAATATAGAGAACCTTTCACTACTTTTACAAGCTCTTATTATGATATTCCTATTATGATTTTTGTTAGAGATGATTTTGGTGAATATCTTGGAATAAAAAGCTTAGAAGGTAAAAAAGTTGGTGTTTTAAAAGATGTATTCTATATAAAAGAGCTTCAAAAAATTGACAATATAAATTTAGTATATTATGACACCTATGAAGAACTAACAAAAGATTTAGTTTTTGGGAAGATTGATGCTTTAATGCAAAATCTTACAAACATAAACTATCTAATCAAAAAAAACCTATACTCAAACCTAAAACTTGCTAGTGAACTTATCTTACCAAATACAAAAAAAGAAGACCTAAGACTAGGAGTAATTCCTGAAAAACCAATTTTGAGTTCAATTTTACAAAAAGGATTAAACTCTATTACAAAAAAAGAGAAAGAAGCTTTAGTAAATAAATGGATTGGTTCTATAAAAGAGTACAAAGGTGGACATATTGAGCTTAACAAAGATGAAAGAGCTTATTTAAATACAAAGACTATCAAGTATTGTATAAACCCTGATGGTTTACCTTTTGAAGGTCTAAATGAAAAAAATGAACACTCAGGGATTAGCTCTGATTATTATAGTTTGTTTGAAAATATTTTATCTGCAAAGTTTGAGCTTGTAAGAACAGAGAACTGGAATCAGTCAATAACATTTATCAAAGAGAAAAAGTGCGATATGTTGGCTCTTGGGATGGAAACATACGAAAGAAAAAAATATCTAAACTTCACAAGTAACTATTTAAATGTACCACTTGTAGTAGCTACAAAAGTTGATGTACCCTTTATAAATCATATCCTTGATTTAGAAGGAGAGAAAGTTGGTATCATAAAAGGTGATGCTTTTGTGAAGATTTTAAGACAGAAGTATCCATCTCTTGATTTAGTAGAAGTTGAAGATATAAATGAAGGGCTTGACAAAGTTAAAAGTGGAAAGCTTTTTGGCTTTATTGATACCCTTGCTAGTATTGGATATGAGTTTCAGCACAAGTATTTTGGGGAACTTAAAATTGCAGGAAAGATAAATGAAACGCTAGAGCTATCTATGGCAGTTGTAAAAGAGGATGAAATTTTATTAAACATCTTACAAAAAGCTATAAATAGTATGACAAATGATATGCACAGAGAAATCTTTAGTAAATGGATTCCAATAAAATATGAAAAAGGTGTAAACTACGGACTTGTATGGAAGATTGCTATTGGTTCTTTGATAGTTATTCTTTTAGTGGTTTATTGGAATAGAAAAATCATAAAAACAAATAGACTTTTAGAAGAAGCTCAAAAAGATATAGAAGAGAAAAACAAAGAGCTAGAAAAACTTGCAACGACAGATAAACTAACAAACCTATACAATAGAAGAAAGATAGAAGAACTTTTAGAGTTTGAGATAAATAGAAGCGAAAGGTTTAATCACAACTTTGGTTTAGCAATAGTTGATATAGATAAGTTCAAAGAAGTAAATGACACATATGGTCACCAAGTTGGAGATAAAGTACTAAAAGAGCTTGCAAATATTCTAAATACAAATAGAAGAAAAACAGACTTTGTAGGACGATATGGTGGAGAAGAGTTTGTAATCATCTGCCCAGAATCAGATGTACAAGGGGTGATTAAACTAATGGAAACTTTTAAAGAAAAGATTTGCAACTATGAGTTTTCTAAAGTAGAAAATAAAACTGCAAGTTTTGGGGTAACCATGTCTCAAAGAGGTGATACTATTGAGTCAATTCTAAAAAGAGCAGATGATGCACTTTATAAAGCCAAAGATAATGGTAGAAATAAAATCGAGTACAAATAAATGACTATAGAACAAAGATTTTTACAAAAAGCTGTTGAAGATAAAAACTATGTTAGCTTTTCATATGAGAATAAATCATATAAGAAAGTTAAACCTTTAAAAATAGAAGAGAATATTTTACATAGTGACTCTGGAAAGTTTGAGATTAGTAAACTTTCTAGAGTGCAGGTTTTGAAAGATAGGTTTTAGTCTATTACTTTTTGATGGCAAAAAGTAAAACAAAAAGCCACCCACGGTTTCGAAGTTTGCTAAAGCAAATACCTTCAAGTTTTTAAATTTATTTCTAGCTTCGAAAACTCAC
Source organism: Arcobacter sp. F155 (assembly GCF_004116455.1). Taxonomy (NCBI): domain Bacteria; kingdom Pseudomonadati; phylum Campylobacterota; class Epsilonproteobacteria; order Campylobacterales; family Arcobacteraceae; genus Arcobacter; species Arcobacter sp. F155. The sequence goes on along the minus strand of NZ_PDJU01000003.1, from coordinate 190,490 downwards.
TCACAAAAGATATATTTAATATCTTTTATTCATTCAAACAGTTCTCAGCTTTTTGCGAAATTAATTTATAAACTTTCAGCTTCTGCAAATGTGGGATTTTTTACTAATAATTAAGACTATTATTACATAAAATAGATTATTTATTAATCTTTAAATATAATTATTTAAAATACTTAAAGGTTTAATATGGGTACTGATATATCTGTTGTAAATGCTGGTAAATTTGCTAAACCAATGAATACACTAATTGAGAAAATAGCTAATGCAACAGGAGTGATTTATGAACCAACAAAAATTCGAAGAAAAGCAAAAGCTGAAGCAGATGCAGCAAAGACAAAAGCGCTTGTAGATTTAGAAATTGAAGAAATTCAAAAGAGAGCTTTAAATAGACTTGTTAATGAAGAAATTAAAAAGCAAGAAAATATTGAAGCTATTACAGAAAAATCTTTTGATTCAATAAAAGAGAATGCATCTCCTGAAAATATTGAAGATGATTGGATAAGTAACTTTTTTGATAAGTGCAAATTAATTTCAGATGAAGATATGCAAAAATTATGGGGTAAAGTTCTTGCTGGAGAAGCAAATACTCCAGGAAAACACTCTAAAAGAACTATTGAGTTTATGTCTACAATGGATAGATATGATGCAGAAATATTTAATAAATTAAGCCATTTTTGTTGGATTTTTGACGACATTCAACCTATTATTTTAAACCATAAAGATAAAGAAACAAATAAACTTCTTTCATATAATGAATTAACTCATTTAGAATCTATAGGGTTAATAACTACCGAAAGTTTTGGATTAGTTAAGCTTATTGCAAATAAAATAGAAGCTATTTGTTTTTATAAAGGAAGACAACTTAACATCAAAGCTTCAAACTCTAAAAACTATAAAGTTAATATAGGAATAATCGCTTTAACTAAAATAGGACAAGATTTAATGAGTATAATATTAGATAATCAAAACTATGAATCTTCTTATTATGATTCTATTATAACTAGTTTTTATAAACAAGGTTTTATACTTTCAGAATCTTTAGAAAATAGATATCTATTTAAATCAAATAACTAATTTTATTCAAGGTCAAGGCAGATAGAATTTTTAAGCAAGGAGTTTACTTTTGTAAATGACTTACTTAAAAATTTGTGTCGAACGTAGAGATTGGATAAAAGTAGTTATTTTCCTCTCGACATACTTTTTCCAGCTAAATATCCTGAAGCCCAAGCAAACTGAAGATTATATCCCCCACGGTTACCCACAATATCCAACACCTCTCCAGCTAAATAAAGCCCCCTACACTTCTTACTCTCAAAAGTTTTATCATCAACTTCATCAGTTCTAACTCCACCGCCACTAGCTTCTGCATGTTTGAAACCTTGAGTATCAATAACTTTCATTCTAAGATTTATAAGAGTGTTTACTATAGCTCTAATATGTTTTGCATTTACATCAATGGCTTTTATTTCACTATCTACTTTTATCATATCAAGGATTACTGGAACTAGTTTATTTGAAACTACTCCACTAAGGATATTTCCTAGTTTTTCATTTGGTAAAGACTTCACTAAAGACTCTATCATTCCTAAAACTTCATTTCTAGTTTGTTTTGGGAAAAGATTTATAGCTATTTGTACATCTTGATATAAAGACATTGGATAAACAGCATATTGAGAGATATCTAAAATAGCAAAGCCAGAAACCCCATACTTAGTAAATAAAACATCCCCTAAGATTTCATTCTCTTTTTGTCCATCTATATAAAGAGTGACTAAAGACTCTTTTTTTACCCCTTGAAGTCTAGCTTTATGTTCAAAGTCTGTTTGAAGTCCCACAAGTGAAGGGTAAGTTATATTTGACGAGTGTCCAAAGCTACTTGCAATATCCATTCCTATTTCTGTAGAGTTTAGCTGTGGAGCTGCAGCAAGTCCAGAACTAATCAAGACTTTATCATAATCTTTAAACTCTTTCTCTTCTGAACTAAGTATAAATTTCTCTTCTTCTTTTCTAATCTTTACTATTTTAGTATTGCCGATAAAATTTAAACCCAAGCTTTCTAGTTTAGATTGTAAAAGAGTAGTTACAGATTTTGCTTCATTTGATAAAGGATATACCTTACCATCTTCTTTAACATCAAGTAAAAGCCCAAGTGATTTACTAAACTTTTTAAAATGGTTAAAATCAAACTGCTTTAAACAGTAGCTAGTAAAAGAAGGGTTTTCTCCTATATAGTTAGAAACTTGGGCATTTATATTTGAGATATTACATCTTCCATTTCCACTTGCAAGTATCTTTTTTCCTATGGCATTATTAATATCAAATAGGTCAATTTCAAGACTTGGATTTTCACTTTTTGCTGTAATTGAAGCTATTAAACCTGCTGCTCCTGCACCTATTATTGCAATCTTACTCATTTAGTACTCTTTTTTTTCAAATTTTTTTATTATGATAAATATTATTTATTACAAAATGATTTTTATATCTTGATAGATACTTATAACTTTGATATAATGGGGATTATAACAAATATTTTCTTAACATCTTAATCAATCCATACTAAGTTAATCAACTATAATTCACAGCCCAGATATAAAGCCTATTTGATTAATCACTATTAAAACACTTGACTTTAATTTAAAAATATTATACAATTTCACTACAAAATAAAAAAAGACAATTTTATAAAGGAAAAAAAATGCAAAAAGAAACAATTGCAGTTCATGGAGGTTACAACAACAAAGAAGGTTGGGGTACTATGTCTGTGCCAATCGCACAAACAACTGCTTATGCATTTAGGGATGCAGAACACGCAGCAAACTTATTTGCATTAAAAGAGTTAGGTTCTATTTATACTAGACTTACGAACCCTACTACTGATGTATTAGAACAAAGATTTGCACAACTTGAAGGTGGAGCAGCTGCTATTTGTACAGCAAGTGGTCAATCTGCAATCTTCTATGCTATTGCAAATGTTGCTGAAGCAGGTGATAATATTTTAATCTCAGACAAACTATATGGTGGTGCAGTTACTTTATTAACTCACACTATTAAAAGATTTGGGATTACTGCAAAAGTATTTAAAAGTGCTGATGCTAGTGATTTAGAAGAGCAAATTGATGATAAAACAAAAGCTATCTTCTTTGAATCATTATCAAACCCACAAATTGCTATTGCAGATGTAGAAAAAATTGTTGAAATCGCTAAAAGAAATGGTGTTTTAACAGTTTGTGATAATACAGTTGCAAGTGCAGCTTTATTTAACCCAATTTCATGGGGAGTAGATGTAGTTGTTCACTCAACTTCTAAATATACAAACGGTCAAGGTACTGCTGTTGGTGGTATTGTTGTTGAAAGAGATGGTTTAGCAGAGTTTTTCAAAGAAAATGCAAACAGATATTCACACTTTGTTGAGCCAGATGAATCATATCATGGATTAGTTTATGTTGATGTTCCTCTTCCAAACTTTTGTTTAAGAATTAGATTAAACCTTTTAAGAGATATTGGAGCTGCACAGTCACCACATAACTCATGGTTACTATTACAAGCAATTGAAACTTTAGATATTAGAATGGAAAAACATTCAAACAGTGCTTTAGAAGTAGCCAAATTTTTAGAATCTCATCCAAAAGTTAAATCAGTTAACTACCCTGGATTAGAGTCAAATGCAGACTATGACAAAGCACAAAAATATTTCAAAGATGGTAAGTCTTCTGGTCTTATCTCTTTTGAAGCTGAATCTTATGAAGCAGCAAAAACAATAATTGACCAAGCTAAGTTATTTAGTGTTGTTGTAAACATTGGTGATTCTAAGTCGTTAATTGTACACCCAGCTTCAACAACTCATTCACAAATGAGTGAAGAAGAGTTATTAAAAGCAGGTGTGAATCCTAGCACTGTTAGGTTATCTATTGGATTAGAAAATCCAAAAGATTTAATTGAAGACTTAGAGCAAGCATTAGCGTAAGGATAACAGTAATGCCTCTAATTTCAACAAAAGGTGTATATGGTCTAACAGCCATGTATGAATTAAGTAAGCACGAAGATGAATCTCCCATGCAAATTAAGGAGATTTCATCAAATGCTAATATTCCACAAAACTATCTTGAGCAATTACTAGGAAAGCTTAGACGAGCTGAACTAGTAAAAAGTATCAGGGGAGCAAAAGGTGGATATGTATTAGCTCAGAAGCCTGAAGATATTTCAGTAAAGGATATTTTAGTTGCCCTTGAAGGTGATTTAAAAATCATCGATAGCAAAGCTGATAACCCGATTTTAAATATCTTCTTTGATGATGCTAAGAAAAGCACAAAAGAACTGTTTGATATCTCACTAGCAAAACTAGATGAATATCAAGACAAATATAACGAATTTTTACATTACAGTATATAAATAGAAAGGATATAAAAAATGAAATTTGCAAACAATGTTACAGAATTAATTGGAAATACACCTCTTGTAAAGTTACAAGCAGCGAGTGAAAAAAGTGGAGCTACAGTTTTAGGAAAATGTGAGTTTATGAACCCAACTCATTCAGTAAAAGATAGAATTGGTACAAACATGATTAAAGCTGCTTTAGAGCAAAACTTAATCAATGAAAATACAACAGTTATTGAGCCAACATCAGGAAATACTGGTATTGCTTTAGCTTCTGTTTGTGCAGGACTTGGAATCAAGTTAATCCTTACTATGCCTTCATCAATGAGTATTGAAAGAAGAAAATTATTAAAAGCTTTAGGTGCTGAATTAGTACTTACTGAGCCAGAAAAAGGAATGAAAGGTGCTGTTGAAAAAGCAAATGAATTAGCTGAAAAAACTGAAAACTCATTTGTTCCTCAACAATTTGCAAATGGTGCAAACCCAGATATTCACAGAAAAACAACTGCAAAAGAGATTTTAGATGACACTGACGGAAAAGTTGATATCTTAGTTGCAGCTATTGGTACAGGTGGTTCTATCACTGGTATTGGTGAAGTATTAAAACAACACAACCCTGATATTCAAGTAATTGCAGTTGAGCCAGAAGCTTCTCCTGTATTAAGTGGTGGTAAACCAGGACCACACAGAATTCAAGGTATTGGTGCTGGATTTGTTCCAGATGTATTAAATACTACTGTTTATGATGAAGTAGTACAAGTTTCAAATGAAGATGCAATTGCAGCTTCTAGAAATTTAGCTAGCAGCGAAGGTCTATTAGTTGGTATCTCAGCTGGAGCAAATGCATTCATTGCAGAGCAAGTTGCAGCAAGACCAGAAAACAAAGGTAAAACAATCGTTACTATTCTTTGTGACACAGGAGAGAGATACTTAAGTGTTGGTCTATATGATGATGAGTAAAAACTCATCATCATTCAATAATTCTATGGGGTAAATATGGCAGAAAAAGCTTACAGATCAGTTGTAAAAACTGTCTCTTGGCGTACAGTTGGAACGCTAGATACAATCATCATCTCTTATTTTATTACAGGTAATTTAGGAATGGCAGCTTCAATTGGTTCAATTGAACTTGTTACTAAAATGATATTGTATTACTTCCATGAAAGAGCATGGAATAAAATTTCCTTTGGAAAAACTAAAGAACCTGATTATCAAATTTAAAAAAGGCAATTATGGACATCAATGATTTAAACCAAAAGTTTCAAAACTCAACTGCACAAGAGATTACAGAATACTTCATAAAGGAGTATGGACAAGATGCTGCTTTATCAAGTAGCTTAGGTGCAGAAGACCAAGTTTTAACAGACATGGTTCTAAAAGTAGATAAAAGTGCAAATATCTTTACACTAGATACGGGAAGATTACATCCTGAAACATATGATGTTATGGATGCTACAAACCTAAAATATGGTGTTAAGTTAAATGTTTTTTTCCCTTTAAATGAAAAGGTAGAAGAGCTTTATCAAAAACAAGGTATCAATGGACACTTTGAGAGTATTGAAAATAGAAAAAATTGCTGTAACATTAGAAAAATGGAGCCTCTTAGACGAGCACTTAAACCTTTAAAGGTTTGGATTACAGGTCTTAGAGCAGCACAAAGTGTTACAAGAACAGATATGCCAGTAGTTGAATATGATGAAAACTTTGAAGTAATCAAAGTTAATCCTCTAATCAACTGGAGTGAAGAAGATGTATGGAATTACATTAAACAAAACAATGTTCCATATAACAAACTTCATGACCAAGGTTTCCCTAGTATTGGATGTGCACCCTGTACCAGAGCCATTAAGGATGGTGAAGATATTAGAGCTGGAAGATGGTGGTGGGAAAACCCTGAGCATAAAGAGTGCGGATTACACGCAAAGTAGTTAAATGTAGATGAATTCAAACTTTTAATTTGAGGGAATCTAAAACAAAAAATTAATGGGACGAGATATAATGAGTGAAATAAATATAAGTACTGAAAGACTTACACATTTAAAACAATTAGAAGCTGAATCAATGCATATTATGAGAGAAGTAATAGCTGAGTTTTCAAACCCAGCAATGCTTTACTCAGTAGGAAAAGACTCTTCTGTAATGCTACATATTTTACAAAAGGCTTTCTATCCAGCACCGCCACCACTTCCTTTAGTACACGTAGATACTAAATGGAAATTTAAAGAGATGATTGAGTTTAGAGATAGACGAGCAAAAGAAGTAGGAATGGAATTAATCGTTTACTCTAATCCAAAGGGAATCGAAATGGATATTTCTCCATTTGAACATGGTTCTGCTTTACATACTGATATTATGAAGACTCAAGGTCTAAAACAAATGCTAGATATTCAAAAGTTTGATGCAGTATTTGGTGGGGCTAGAAGAGATGAAGAAAAATCAAGAGCTAAAGAGAGAATTTACTCATTTAGAGATGAAAACCACAGATGGGACCCAAAAAACCAAAGACCAGAGTTATGGAATATCTATAACGGTAGACACACAAAAGGTGAGTCTATTAGAGTATTCCCATTATCAAACTGGACTGAGCTTGATATTTGGCAATATATCTATTTAGAGCAAATACCTATTCCTGATTTATACTTCTCAAAAGAAAGAGAAGTAGTTGAATACATGGGTACAAAAATCATGGTAGATGATGAAAGAATGCCAGAAGAGTTAAGAAAAACTGCTAAGAAAGAGAAAGTGAGATTTAGAACACTTGGATGTTATCCACTAACAGGAGCAGTTGAGAGTGAAGCAACTACTTTACCTGAGATTATTCAAGAGATGTTAGTTTGTACAACATCTGAAAGACAAGGTAGATTAATTGATAGTGATGGTGACGCATCAATGGAGAAGAAAAAACAAGAGGGGTATTTTTAATGGCACACCAATCAGATTTAATTGCTGAAAATATTGAACAATATTTAAAAGAGCATGAACACAAAGAGATTCTTAGATTTATTACTTGTGGTTCAGTTGATGATGGTAAAAGTACTTTAATTGGAAGACTTCTTTATGATTCAAAAATGATTTTTGAAGACCAATTAGCATCTATTGAAAAAGACTCTAAAAAAAGTGGTACAACAGGGGATAAAATTGACCTTGCACTTTTAGTTGATGGACTAGCAAGTGAGCGAGAACAAGGTATTACTATTGATGTTGCTTATAGATTCTTCTCAACTGATAAAAGAAAGTTTATTATTGCAGACACTCCAGGTCATGAGCAATATACAAGAAACATGGCTACAGGAGCTTCAACAGCAGACTTAGCGATTATTCTTATTGATGCTAGACAAGGTGTTTTAACTCAAACTAAAAGACACTCTTATATCGCTTCATTATTAGGAATTAAAAACCTAATTGTTGCTATTAATAAAATGGATTTAGTTGACTTTAGCAAAGAGAGATTTGAAGAGATTAAAAAAGATTATGAAGAGATTATTCCAAATCTTCCTCATAATGAAGATATTAACTTTAACTATATTCCAATCTCTGCATTAGATGGAGATAATATTGTTTCAATTTCTCCTAAATGTTCTTGGTATGAAGGTCTTCCATTAATGGGATTACTTGATAGTGTAGAAATTCACCATGATGAAAATGATGACTTTAGACTACCAGTTCAATATGTTTCTAGACCTCACTTAAACTTTAGAGGTTTTTCTGGAACTATTGCAAGTGGTAAAATATCTGTTGGTGATGAGATTACAGTTTTACCATCAAGAAAAACATCAGTTGTTAAATCAATTGTTTCAAATGATGTTAAAGACTTAAGACCAATAGGAAAAGATGAAACTGTTGAGACTATTGAAACAGCATATGCACCAATGGCTACAACAATTACATTAAAAGATGAAATTGATATTTCAAGAGGAGACATGATTGTAAAATCAAACTCTATTCCTCAAGTTTCAAACAAACTAAATGTAATGGTAGTTTGGATGGATGAAAAACCAATGGAGTTAAACAATAGCTATATAATTAAAAGAGCTACTTCTGTTATAAATGGTTCATTTAAAGCAATTGAATTCAAAAAAGATATCAATAGCTTTAAAGAAATCTCTACAGATAGTCTTGAACTAAATGATATTGCAAAATGTTCATTATCTTTAGATAGACAAATTGCTGTTGATTCATACTATGAAAATAGACACACTGGAAGTTTTATTATCATTGATAGATATACAAACTCAACAGTTGGTGCTGGTATGATTGTAGATGCAGTTGAAACTCAAAGTAAAGATGAAGAGTTAAGAGAGTATACAAAAGCTGAAATAGCTTTAAACCAATATATTAGAGATAACTTCCCTGAGTGGGGATGTAAAGAGATTTTAGGATAACTCATGGCAAAAGAAACTAAAGCACAAAGAGTAGAACGAATCAAAAAAGAGAAAGATGGTCTTGATGTACTTCAAGACATCTATCTTTATGCAGTTACAGGTGAAGAAGTAGACCCAGAAGATATTGATAGATTTAAATGGTACGGAATGTACACACAAAACAAAAATCTACAAGCAGATGATGATAACACTTTATATTTCATGCTTAGAGTTAAACTTGAAGGTGGTCAATTAACACTTCCTCAACTAAAAGTTGTATCTGAGATATCTGAAAAATATGCAAGGGGAACTGCTGATTTTACAACAAGACAAGATTTACAGTTTCACTTTATCAAAGTAGTTGATTTACCAGAAATCTTCAGACTTCTTGATACAGTAGGATTATCATCTATTTTTGCAGCAGGAGACGTTCCAAGAAACGTTGTTTCATGTCCTATTAATGGTATTGACCATGAAGAAATCGCTGATGTAAGAGAAACAGTTGATAAACTAAATGAAGCATTTAAAGGAAATAGAGTATTCTCTAACCTTCCTAGAAAATATAAAGTTGGTGTAAATGGATGTTCTAAAAACTGTATGCACCATGAAATCCAAGATGTTAGTTTCAATGCTGTAAAACAAGAGAATGGAAGAATCCAATTTGCAGTAAGTGTTGGTGGTGGTTTAGCTTCAAATAAAAGAGTTGCTAATCATATTGGATATGTTACACCATCACAAGTTGTTCCAGCAGCTAAAGCTATTACTAAAATCTATAGAGACCATGGATTAAGAGAAAAAAGAAATAAAGCTAGACTTGGGCACTTAATTGAAGAGTGGGGAATTGAAAAGTTTGTTGAAGAGTTACAAGCTTCTTTAACATTTAAAATCAAAGAACCAAATGAGATTGAATATACAAACTCAAGATTTAGAGAGCACTTTGGAATTCACCAAAGTAAGCAAAAAGGTAAAAGCTATATTGGGTGTGCATTAAACTCTGGACACATTGGTGTTGAGGGATTAAATGACCTAATTGAACTATTTGAAAAATATGGAGCAACTGCACTTAAATCTACAGTTACTCAAAATATTATCATCTTAGATGCAAATAGCGATACTGCTGAAGAGTTTGCTAAAGAACTAGAAAAAGTTAATATTTACCCTTACCCATCTAACTTTAGAGCAAGGGTTCAAGCATGTACAGGTATTGACTTCTGTAAATTTGCAATTTCAGAAACAAAAGGTGTTGCAAAAAGATTAGTTGACCACTTAGAAAACAAATTCCCTGATTTTGGAGAAAGAGTTTCTATTTCTGTAAATGGTTGTCCTAACTCTTGTGCTCACCCACATATTGTTGACCTTGGTTTTATGGGAACAAAAGTTAAAAAAGATGGAAAAACTGTTACAGGATTTGAGCTTCTTGTTGGTGGTTTCCTTGAAGGAGACAAGTCTCAATTTAACCAAAAAACTGGAATTAAATTTGCAGTTGAAGATGTAAATGAAAATGTTGAAGAGATTATAAATGAATATATAGCTTCTGAACATTCATCATTCCATGATTTCATCATTACAAAAGCGAAATAGTAGAAAAGATTAAATTCTTTTCTATTATTAATTAAACATATAATCTAAATAAGTTAAAATTATTTAATGAAAAAAGATATCTACAGACCATTTTTTGATAAAAATACCAATACATTAGATTTTATTAGATACAACACTATAGGTAAGAACAAAAGCGATTACTTTGACTATACAGCTTCTGGACTTGCGTTTAGACAAATAGAGAACCGTATAAGAGATGTGCTTGAAACATATGCTAATACACACTCTAAAGAGTCTTTAAATGCAAATATTACAAACCAATATTATAATGAAGCAATAGAGAGCCTAAGCAATAGTTTAGAGCTAAATGAAGAGTTTGCTATTATTCCTTCTGGTTGTGGAGCAACATCTGCAATAAAGAAGTTCCAAGAACTACTTGGTGTGTATATTCCACCAGCAACACTAAAAAGATTTAAAATAGCTGTTGCAAAAAAGAAATTACCTCTTATTATAGTTGGGCCTTATGAACATCACTCAAATGAAGTAAGCTACAGAGAAGCACTTTGTGAAGTTCAAAGAATAAGACTTACTGATGAAGGTTTAATTGACCTTAGACAGCTAAAAGAGATTTTACAAGAGAATCGACATAGAGAGATTATTGGATGTTTTTGTATAGCTTCAAATGTTACAGGAATCATAACACCATATGAAGAGATTTCAAGACTATTGAGACTTTATGGAGCAACTGTATGTTTTGATGCAGCGGCTAGTTCTTCATATATGAATATTCCTTGTGAATTATATGATGCCCTTGTAATGTCTCCCCATAAACTTCTTGGAGGTCCATCAAGTTGTGGAGTTCTTGCTATTAGAAAATCATTAGTTGATGAAACTTTAGCTCCAACTTTTGCAGGTGGTGGAACTGTAGCTTATGTAAATGCTCAAGTACAAGAGTATGAAAAAGATATTAGTGCTAGAGAAACAGCAGGAACTCCTGGAATTTTACAACTTATTCGTGCAGCACTTGCTTATCAACTTAGAAATGAAATAGGTTTTGAGTTTATAAAAGAGCAAAAGAAAGAACTTCTTTCTCACTTACTAGAAGGTTTAGAAAAAATAGAAGGTATTACAATCTATGGTAATAAAGAAGAAGAGAATATAGGAATTGTCTCTTTTAATATTGCCAATTTAAACCCATATAAGATATGTGAAAAACTATCTTCGAATAGTGGTGTTCAAACAAGAGCTGGATGTTCTTGTGCAGGACCATATGGACATGATTTATTAGGTAAAACTTCTAAAGAAGAGTTAGAGGAAAAACCAGGATGGCTTAGAATTTCTGTTCACTATTCACAAACAAAAGAGGATATTGATAGATTAATAGAGGCTATTAAAAGCTCTCTTTAATTAAGAGATATATTTTATAATTCGAATATTGTCTCTATCAATGTTTCTATATTCATCATATAAACTTTGATATTTTAGTTTTTCTTTGAAAGTAATTGGTGTTCTAATTGATTTATACTCAACTAGTTTATCATCTTTATAAACACCACTAATTGTGGCGTGAACCCAATAAAAACCTTTGTCTTTTCTAAGGTTTTTTATTACGCCTTCCCATTTTTGTTCAGTTTTTAGAGTATCCCATAAGTTTTTAAAAACCCTTTTAGGCATATCTGGATGTCTAAGTATATTATGAGATTGTCCCATTAACTCATTTATTTCATAGCCAGAGATATTTGCAAAAGCTTCATTTGCATATGTTATTTTCCCTTTTAAATCAGTTCGAGAAATAATTAATTCATCTTCTGGGATTTCTGTTTCAATTAAAAACTCACTCTCTAAAAACTCCATGATTTCTACCTTTTATCAAACTCTTTTGCAAAGCCTTCAAGATCTTTTTTCTTTAAATCACCTCTATACACAATTTGGTCAGCAGGAATATCTTCATTTAACATTTTTGGAACAACATCTGCATCATTTAATACATCCATATGTTCATCTAACTCATCCTCACTATAAGCCATTTGCATATCAGCACTTACAATATGAGGAATAGCTTCTATAACTCTTAGTTTTTCAAGCTCTTCTTGTACACCGTTTCCTTCTATTGTAACAATAACTCTTCCTACCTCATCATGAAGATGATATTCACACACTTCACATTTTTTTAATGCTTCTACAACCTCATCTAAATACTCTGGTCTTGTTTGAACTACGATACTTGAAATATTCATTTTAATCTCCAAAAATTTATTGTTTGACTATCACTACTTGCAAAAATCTCTTTATCTGATATAAATAGAATCTGCGTCAAAGTAGCATCTTGTCCAATTAGTTTATATAAATACTTTTTACTGCTTGTATTAAACACTAAAATTTCATTCTCCTCATTATATGCAATTGCACCATACTTAGCATTTTTGCTTAAAGCACAACTGTAAAGAAGAAAATCAAAATTTAGTGCATATGAGCTAAAACTATCATAGAAAACTGCTTTTCTATCTTGTCCTGCTGTTAATACTTTTCCCTTTTTAAAATCTAGTTGATAAACCCTATCTAGATTTAAAGCCTTTAATCTCTTTTCAACTACTAAATCACTTGTTTTTAATACTCTTATTACTCCACTCTCATCTGTAGTAATTAACTTACTTCTATTCTCATTTAATGCAAAATGTGAAAAAGAGGATTGGCTAACTTGTGTTAGAACTGTTACCTCATTTTTTTCTATATCAAAAATTCCAATCTGATTACTTAGTAATGCAAATACTATTCTTGTATCACTTACAAAAGATGCCTTTTGAATAAAAAACTTTTTCTCTATTCCGATTAGCTTCTTTAACTCTTCATTTTCATATATCCAAAGGTTTCTATACCCTTTCATCCCTTGAGTTACTATTAGTATTTTGTCCTCTATTAAATCAATAGAATAAACCTTTGCAGGAATTGTATCTCCCATAAAGTCTTTTATCTTTGGAAGTTCTATTGTTTTAATTATCTTTTTCTCTTTAGTATCAAAGACTTCTACAGTTCCATTAGCTGTCCCTGCATATAAAAGTTCATCTTTATATACTATTCCTTGAACTGCACCTGTTGCTTTTAAAGAGTATGTAGGAGTTACTTCCTCTAAAGCAAAAGATGACACTACTAAGATAAAAAAAGATAAAAAAAGTTTACTCATCTAAATCCAAGTCCTCTTTTATTTTTGCCATTTGTTGATGTAGTTCATAAAAGTGTTCATCTGTCACATCATCATCTTTTGACCATTGAACTTCTATATCTGAACCATAATCTTCACTCATAAGAGCTAACTGTTTTGAGAAGTCTTCCATATCTTGACAGATAACTTGTCTTGTATCTTCTGTATCAGTTAATCTAATAACCCAAGTATCATTATCTGACTCTTCTACATTTGCTGTAAATATTGCTGGCATTTACACTCCTTTTAATATTATTGCATCACTAGGGCATACATTCAAACAAAAACCACAGCTTGTACACTTATCTTCTACAATAGAAGGTCTAAACATTCCTAGAAACTCTATTGCATCATCTAAGCAAGGGTCTTTACATGAAAAACACATTGTATTGTGCCAACTTAAACACTTAATCATATCAATCTCTACTTTTACAGGTATCTTCTCTTTTGAGTCTTCTAATAAAACTCCATACTCACAGGCTTTTGCACATTCGCCACAGTAAGTACAACCACCTTTAGAAAAATCAATATGAGGTGTTTTATCTTCACCCATTACAATTATATCTTCTTCGCACAAAGTAACACAAGGTGCATCACAACTTGGGCACTCTTTGAGAAAAAGACTCTTGTCTTCATTGTATGGTAATCTTATAACTTGCTCTTGTTCTTCTTTTTTATTAAAAGAAGAAGCAAGAGAGCTAAATAACTCTCTTCTTCTCATATTACTCTACTAAAGTATCTAAACCTTCAGTTAGACTAGTTCCAGTCCATGAAGATTTTTTTGCTCCGTCTTTACTTGTATAATCAGGAGTAAATGTATTACCTACTAATTCTCCCTCACTTTGAGGAGCATGACATTGAGAACAGTTGAATCTTGAATTTGATAACTGATGCATCTCATTAATAGTCACATAGTCCATTTTTTCTGTTGAAGTATTTTCAACAAGTTTACCATTTTTAACGATATCACCATTTTTTGTTAATGACGTATCAGGTCTAAAATTAATCATGTGTGATTTTGGATACGGTAAAGCTCCAAAAGACTCTGCCACACCTGGTGTATGACAAGAGATACATTGATTATTATTAACTGTAATTGGAAGCATTCCATCTACATCATGTGGAATCATTGGCGGAGCATCTTGGAATGCTCTATCAATAGTTTTTGACGTACTTGGAGCTGCTTTACTATATTTTGTTTCATCTGGCGTTACTTTGTCTTCACTATAAAGGTCAACTTTTCTAAGCCCTAAAGACTCTTCACTAATTGTAGGTTGAGCTGTACTACATCCTACAAAGATTAAAAAGGAAGAAGTTGCAAGACCAATACTAATTTTTGTGATTAGTTTCATTTTATTTCTCCTTGTTTTTTTGCTCTATTAAATTTCTTATTGAGAAGTTTAGTGCATCATCATCACAAACTTCTACACATCTAGCACAATTTGTACACTCGCCTGAAAGAACTTGTTCACTTGATTTTCCAACCATAAAAAGTACTTGGCTTTCTGGACAAACCTCTTTACATTTCATACATAAAGTACATTTACTTTCGTTATGTTCAACACGAACTAGACTATATTTACCCACTATTGAGTAGAAGGCTCCTAATGGACAAACATGTCCGCACCATCCATTTTTTAAAACAAAAAGGTCAAAAAGAAAAATAATAAGTACCGCTGCCCATCCTAGGCCCATACCAAATATTATTCCCCTGTGTAACATAGAGATTGGAGAGATAAACTCAAAAGCAGGAACTGCTAAGATAAACGATATCACTAAACTAAGACCTAATACCCAATATCTAATCGTTCTACTTGCTGGCTGTCTTTTTTGAATTTGATTAAAACCTAATCTTCTTCTTAAGAAGTTAGATAAATCAGTTACAATATTCATTGGACAAACCCATGAGCAAAATACTCTTCCACCAACTAAAGCATAGAAAATAAAAATAATCAATGCTCCTATAAATATATCAGAGGCAACCACTGCTCCTGAGAAAAACATCTGTAATACAGCATAAGGGTCACTTAATGGAACCTTATCAAATAATACAGAAGTACTTAGATTACCAGTTAAAACACTCCATCCCCAAATGTTTGCTGCTACATAAAGGAATAGAATCGATACTTGAACTACTCTTCTTTGGATTAAATATTTATTCTTAATCATCTAGTAATCCTTCCATATCATTTAAAGAATCAACTGCTTTACGCTCACTAATGTCTGTTTTAGTAATTTCACTAGTAACGTTTTCTAATCTTTTCTCATCTGCTTTATCCCAACCTTTAATATAATAATCCCCTACTTTTCCTAAAGCAACTTCTCTAGGAAGAACAAATATGGCTGCTTTTTCTGTAACACAAGCTTTTTCACAAAGACCACATCCAGTACAATAATCACTATTCACAACAGGTTTCATAAAAGCATGTTTTCCTGTTCTTTCATTTTTAGTGTACTCAATAGTAATTGCTTCACCTAAAATAGGACAAGCTCGATAACAGGCATCACACTGAATTCCCCAAAAGGCAATGCAGTTTTTAGAGTCAACAACTGCAACTCCCATATCTGCCATATTTATATCTAGTTTATTATTCTTACTAACCTTAGTTATATCTAAGGCATCAGTTGGACAAACTGGAACACATGGTATATCTGGACACATATAACATGGTATATCTCTTGGAGTAAAATATGGTGTACCTAAAGGCTTATTATCACCTGGCTTTGCTAACTTTAATGTATCATAAGGACAGGCTTCAACACACATACCACACTTAATACATGTTTTTAAAAAGTCCTCTTCATCTAAAGCAGCAGGAGGTCTTAGTGTTAATTGAGATGCTGTCACCTCATCAACATAAGCACTCCAAGTTAGGGCACCTAAAGTTGCTAATCCAAAGGCTCTTGCTATATTTAGAAAGAATCTTCGTCTATCACTTACAACTTCTTTTTTCATTTTTTACTCTTTTTGTTTCTTTTGTTTTTATACTTTATATACGTTTACTGCACATTTTTTAAAGTCTGTTTGTTTTGACTGCGGACAAGTGTAGTCTGCACAAACTTTATTAATAAATACTTTTTCATCAAACCATGGAACATAAACAAGTCCTCTTGAAGGTCTGTTTCTTCCTCTTGTTTCAACTCTAGCTTTAACTTTTCCTCTTCTAGACTCAACCCATGCTAACTCACCTTGTTTAACACCAAACTTCTTAGCATCTTCTGGGTGAATATAACAAAGTGCTTCTGGAACTGCTCTATATAGTTCAGGAACTCTCATAGTCATTGTTCCACTATGCCAGTGTTCTAACACTCTACCTGTACTCATCCATAATGGGTAAGTTTCATCTGGAACTTCTGGTGGATCCATATATGGTCTAGCGAAGATTTTTGCTTTATTTTTTAAAGCTTTTTTAGTTTTGTCTTTAATACCATTTAAATCACCTTGAGGTAATGCTTTTGCTAATTTACCATAGAATGCAAACTCAGTGTGTCCTGTTTCTTTACCATATTTTTTAGCATATGGGTCATATTTAGCATTAAATCTCCATTGAGTCTCTTTACCATCAACAACTGGCCATTTAAGACCTCTTACTCTGTGATAAGTATCAAAGTCTGCTAAATCGTGCGCATGTCCTCTACCAAACCATGCATACTCTTCAAATAGATATTTTTGAATAAAGAATCCATAACCTTCCCAAACTTTTCCATCACTACCTTTAACATTTCTGCTATCACCTAATGCTTCTGAGTTATCAAAACCTTTTTGGATAGGGTCTTCTAAATCAACTTTATATGATTTTGCTTCTTTATTTGCAAATAGGATTTCGTACATTGTAGTATCTTCGTTATATCCCATTTTTTTAGCTTCTGCAATTACATCTGGAAGTTTTTTACCATTTCTTAGAGTATATTCACCCCAAACATCTTTTACAGTAAATCTTTTTGAAAGCTCTACCCATTGCCATGTATCAGACATTGCATCACCTACAGGTAATACTTGCTGTCTCCAGTGCTGAGTTCTTCTTTCAGCATTTCCATATGCTCCCCATTTTTCATAAATCATAGCAGACGGTAAAATAAGGTCAGAAACTTTTGCAGAGATACCAGGGTATCCATCAGAAGTTACAATGAAGTTATCCATTTGTCTTGCTGCTTTAATCCAGTGAGATGCACTTGCTGTATCTTGATAAGGATTACATACATTTACCCATGCAAATTTAACAACGCCATCTTCAATATCTCTATGGATTTTCATAATGTGTTGGTTTCCAACAGGGTTTAATGTATTAGCAGGAATTTTCCATTTGTTTTCAACAATTTTTCTATGTTTACCATTTTTTACCATCATATCAGCTGGTAATCTGTGAGTAAATGTTCCAACTTCTCTTGCAGTACCACAAGCAGATGGTTGACCTGTAAGTGAGAATGCACCAGAACCTGGTTTAGCTTGTTTATTTAATAAGAAGTGAACATTATATGCTAAAGTATTTACCCAAGTACCTCTTGTATGTTGGTTCATACCCATAGTCCAGAATGATACTACTTTTCTATTTTTTTCAATATATAAGTTTGCTAATTTTTGAAGTTTTTCTTTGAACTGCTCAATTGGCTCATCAGGATTACCTTTTGAGATTTTTGCTACATAATCTACATCATATGGCTCTAAGAATTTTTTATACTCTTCAAAAGAGATTTCCCAGTGTTTTAAACCAGCTGGTTTATTAACCATTTTGTCTCCAGCTTTATAGCCATAAGGTTGAAGTGCAGGAGCTTCTGTTTCAGATACAACTTTTTCCATCTCTTTTGAGATAGTTTCCATCTCTTTATCTGAATATTTACCCTCTTTGATAGACTTTTCATCTGATCTTCTCATACCATAACCCATATTTACTGGGCTAGCTGCAAATACAATATGCTTTTTAACAAAATCCCAGTCAATAGCTTCTGGATTATTATATACAATCTCTCTTGCTATATAATTCCAAATTGCTAAGTCTGTATTAGGAGTGAAAATGATTTCTATATCAGCTAAGTCAGAAGTTCTATGTCTATAAGTAGATAAGTTAACAACTTGAACTTTATCTGGATTTGAAAGTTTTCTATCAGTTACCCTTGACCATAAAATTGGGTGCATCTCTGCCATATTTGAACCCCAAGATACAACTGTATCAGTAAGCTCAATATCATCATAACATCCAGAAGGCTCATCAATACCAAAAGTTTGATAAAAACCAACAACCGCAGATGCCATACAGTGTCTTGCATTTGGATCAATAGCATTTGATCTAAATCCACCTTTCATCATCTTTTGAGCTGCATACCCTTCCATAATAGTATACTGACCAGAAGCAAACACGCCAACTCCCTCTGGACCACTCTGTTTTAAAGCTTTTTTGATATGAACTTCCATCTCATCAAAAGCTCTTTCCCATGATACAGGAGCAAATTTTCCATTTTTGTCAAACTCACCCTTTGCATTCATTCTAAGTAATGGTTGCTTTAATCTATCTGCACCATACATGATTTTTGCATTAAAGTAACCTTTAATACAGTTAAGTCCTCTGTTAACTGGTGCTGCAGGATCACCTTTTACGGCTACAATTTTTCCATTCTTAGTTGCAAGCATAATTCCACAACCTGTACCACAAAATCTACACGCTGCTTTATCCCATCGCCAACCTTTTTCAGCATTTGTTGCTGATGCTTGAAGCTGCGAAGGAACATTCATACCTACAGCTGCTGCTGCTGAAGCTGCTGCGGAACTCTTAAGGAAATCTCTTCTTGAAAGTGCCATACTCTCCTCCTTTGAATTTTGTTTTAATTTCTAAACATTTCAATTCTAGCACTAAGAAAAGATTAGTTCATTGACTTGTGTCAATTTATTTTACATTTTTCTTAATACAATTACTAAGTTAAATTTTTTATTTATTTTTAATATTAGCGACTTGCTAATTTTTAAATTATTTTGTAAAATATATATAACTTTAGGCTGTATTTACTGGTGTTTGGAAAATTATTTTTGTAATAAATTTGTAATCTTAGGTCTTATTTTAGGGACTTGTGGGCTATTTTTTTGATTAATATCAATTATATTATGAAAAAATTTTTATATACTAATAGGGTTGAAAATAATCAGGTGCATTAAATATGATAAATTCGAAAGAAATCTTTAAGAACATTAATCTGTTCTCTCATTTAGAAGATAATGAAATAGAGAGTTTGATAGAGATATCCTCTATCTCCAAATATGATAAGAACTCTATTTTATATTATGAGACAGAAAATATGGATAAACTTTTATTCCTAATAGAAGGACAAATAAAAGTTTATAAAATTGACAAATATGATAACGAAATCTTTTTATACTATATCTATCCAAATAGTATGATTTCCGAGTTATCTAATTTAAATGAAAATAAAATTCAATGTTTTTCAAATGCTGAGTTTGTGGATGATAGTTTAATTCTATCTATAGACTATGAAAAATTTAAAAGAATGTTCTTATATGAGAATGAATTTATTTTAAAATTTATTGAAGAGCTTATATATAAAAACCAACAATTACAATGTATTGTAAATAGAGAGTTGGTTTTTGATGCCACTTCAAAGGTTGCATTTATGTTGATTAACGATTTAAAGATGTTTAATCAATTAAAAAGAACAGAGGTTTCTCTTTTGTTACACATACAGCCAGAAACTCTATCAAGAGTACTAAAAAAGCTAAGTAGAAGTGAGATAATAACAATAGAAAAAGGGAAAATAATCATTAACAATGAAGAAGAGTTAAGAAGTATTTACTTAGGAATTTAAATGAAACAAGTTAGTGTAAGTCAAAAAATCAAAATTATTGGTGCACTATTAATTTTATCAATCTTTACAGTTATCGTTGTAACTATATTTTTAAATCAAAAAAATGTAAAAGATGCAACAATAGTTAATATTGCGGGTAAACAAAGAATGTTAACCCAAAGAATCACTAAAAATATCTACTTTTTATATCAAAATAAAGAAGATAATTTTACTGAAATAGACAATGCCGTAGAGCAGTTCAATTATGGTCTAGGTACTTTAATAAGTGGTGACAAACTTTTAGGTATTTCCCAAGCTCCAACAGAAGAGCTTAAAGCTCAAATGACAAAAGTAGTAATACTATGGACAAGCTTCGAAAAAAACGTTAGAGAGTTCAAAGAAGCCCTACTTAAAAATGATATTCAAAAATTAAATTCAACAATAAAATTTATGAATAATAACAACAATAAACTACTACAAGAAGTAGACCAAGTGGTTACTCTTTATACTAAATATATTGAAGAGAAAACTGCCTTTATTAAAAAGTTTCAGTACTTAGCATTTACCCTACTACTTTTACTTGCAATTTATTCAATAATTCAATTAAGACAGATTGAACAAAATGCAAGGGAGTTTATAGAAAAATCTAAAAAAATCTCTTCTGGGGATATTAATGAATTAACACCAATAAATATCAATACAGAAAAAGAGTTTGTAGAAGTTGCTGATAATATGAATAACTTTATTAACAAAGTATCTTCTGCAATGAACTACTCTCAAACTGCCTTAGAACAATCTAAAAAAGCTTCTCAAAAACTAGAGAGTTTAACAGAAGAGTTTGATGATTTAATTAATGAGTTTGAAAATAAATCTGATGTTATAAAAGGTTTAGATAGAAGTGAAGATATTATGATTGAATCAACGGAAGATTTAATTAAAACAACAAAAAGATTACAGTCTTTAAAAACTCAACTAGATAGTCTTATTAAAAAGCTTTAGTCTTCTTCTAAAGCTTTTTAAATTTAATAGTAAACTTAGCACCCTTATACTTTTGACCTTCATGCTCAAACTCTTCATTCATAACATCGATTTGTGCTTTATGATGATTTACTAAAATATCATGAGATAAAGAAAGACCTATTCCTGTACCAACACTTTGATGTTTTGTAGTAAAATATGGTTCAAAAATTCTTGGAAGAATTGATTTGTCAATTCCCCCTGCATTATCTTTGATTTCTACACTTAAACCATCTTTACTCTTTTTTGTAGAGATTAAAATTATTCTAGTAGTATCGCTTACTAAACGCTCCTTGATAGCATCTGTTGCATTGTTTATGATATTTAAAAAAGATTGAACTAATTCATTTTTATAACCATACACTTTTAAATCTGATTTAAAATCTGTTAGCACTTCAATATGATTATTTTTTAAACTCGCTTCATTTAAAGAAAGAGTTTTATTTAAAATATAGATTATTGTTGTCTCTTCTCTTTGTTTATCATCTTTAATATAAGCTCTAAAATCATCTATTGTTTCTGATAGATATTTTGATTGACTGATAATTGAATCCATTGCTTTATTAAAAGTTTCATCATCAAGCAAATCTAACTCTTTTTGAAGTTTAACTCCACTTGCATTTGTAGTTATTACAGTTAAAGGTTGTCTCCATTGGTGAGCGATATTACCTATCATTTCACCCATTGAGGCTAGTTTTTCTTGGGATTGTAAATTTTTTACTTGTGTAATATCTCTTGTAGTTAAGATTAATCTTTTTTTATCAGACATAAGTGCTATATTCATACTTGATAATAAAGTTTTCCCACCTTTTACAATACATCTTTTCTCAAAATTTTCTATATGTCCATTTGCAAAAACTTCTGCTAAAGCTTGCTCTGTAGCTTCAATATCTTCTTCAAAGGTTAACTCTAAACAACTCTTTTGAAGAAGTTCTTCTTTTGTATAACCTGTCATTAATAAATATGCATCATTAAAGTTTAAGAAGTTTGTATCTAAATCAACAATTGCAATTGCATCATTAGAGTTTGAGAAAATCTTTTCAAACTCATCTTTTTGTTCTTCTATTTTTTTCTCTGCTTCTTTTTGTGAGCTAATATCTGTATGAAAACCTATCATTCTTATTGGTTTATTATTTTCATCAAACACCGTTTTACCACGGTCTAAAATCCAAACCCAGTGACCATCTTTATGTCTCATTCTATGAATATTTTCATAATACTCAGTTACTCCATTTAGATGCTCGTGTAAATCTTTTTCTGCTTTAGGGAAATCATCTTTATGAACTCTTGATGCCCATGATTCAAAACAATTTTCAAGTTCATCTTCTTTAAAGCCTAACATCTCTTTCCAAGTTTTAGAAAAAATCACTTCATCTGTTTTAATATCCCAATCCCATAAACCATCTTTAGTGGTATCCATTGCTAACTCAAATCTTTCATTTGTTTCATGAAGTTCTTTATTCATATTCTGAAGTTTTATAGTTAAGAGTTTTTTCTGCTTTAAAAAATAGATTAGTATAAGCACCCAAATGATTAGTAAAACTAAACAGGCTAAAAAAATATTTGTAATATTTTGTTTTGATTCTTTTATTTGTGCAGTTTGAAGTTTTACTTGTTCTTCTAAATTTTCATTAAAGTATTCAACTGCATATTTATCTTTGTACTTATTAATTATTGAAAAAAGTAGTTCTTGGTTTTTGTAAACAATAGGAAAAGAGTAAACCTCTACTTTCTCTATTTTTTCATTTGCAACTTTATGTTTGAAGATAAAATAATTTCTATTCTCTTCTTTAGCTTTTTGCATCTCTTCTTGTACTTGCTCTTTAGAAAAAGCGTTTATATCTTTTATATTTAAAGACTCTAATTTTGAAAGGCTCACCCCATAAAACTTAGCAGCAAACTCATTTGCCTCAATAATCTCTCCATTTTTTGGATTGATTATAAGTATTACTGTATTATTATTTTTCAAAAAAGAGTCTAAACTTACATGCTTAGAAAAAAGTATGCTCATACAAAAGAATAAAGATAATAATATTTTTTTCACAGCTTTCCCTTTCGTTGAGTGTTTATAAATTATAGTTAATAAAAACTAAAATTTTGTTTCTTTTTTTGAGAAAGAAAATCAAATATCTAAATTTTTGTAACAAAAAAGTATTATTTTTATACTTTAAAACCTTTAGTTTTGTTAATTGAGTATTAAAAAAACATTTGTATAATCCTGCTATGAGATTTATTATATTTGCAACAATTTTTATAAGTGTTATGACACTTTTAACACTTCTAATTTCAAGAAGGTTTATTAGAAAACTACACTTTTCAAAAAAGACAAAACTCTACTTAAATATCTTTTTAGCTATTAATCTTTTAGGCGTAGTAGCCTATATGTTTGTACGATATAACCCAAGTGTTCCAAACTGGGCATATTTTCTTCTATCTTTACCAATTGGTATTATTTTTCTTCTTTTTATAGCAACTATTTTTTATGAGGTTTTTGCTCTTTTAATTAATAAATCAATTAAAGATGAAAGTAGAAGAGACTTCTTTAAAAGAGGTTTAGATTTTACAGCTGTAGCAGTTGCTGGTGGAGTAAATGCAAAAGCAATGTACAATGCTAAACATATAGAGCTAGAAAAGGTTGAAGTTAAAATAAAAAACCTAAAACAAGAGTATAAAATAGTTCAATTAAGTGATATTCATATTGGAGGCTTAGTAGATAAAACTTTTATTGCAAACCTTGTAAAAAGAGTCAATAGTTTAGATGCAGATATAATTGCTATAACAGGTGATTTAGTTGATACAAAAATGAAATATGCAAAACCTGCACTTGATGAACTAAAAAATTTAAAATCTAAATATGGAACATATTTTATTATTGGTAACCACGAATACTTCCATGATGTTGCAGCAATTATAAAGTATGTAAACTCTTTAGGAATAAAAACTTTAGAGAATGAAAATATTTATATTGGAGAAGAAAATAAAGGTTTTTATTTAGCTGGAGTATATGATATTTTTGGAAATAGAGTTAATGCTTATATGCCTGATTTAAAAAAGGCTTTACAAGGAACGAAGAACTTCCCTAAAGTACTATTAGCTCACCAACCAAGATATATAAAAGAGATAGATGAAAAAGTTGATTTAGTATTAAGTGGTCATACCCATGGAGGACAAATAGCACCTTTTAACTTATTAGTAAAACTTCAACAACCTTATGTAAAAGGTTTAAATAAACACAACGAAGATACACAAATTTATGTAAACAAAGGAACTGGTTTCTGGGGACCTCCAATGAGATTAGGAGCTAGTTCAGAAATAAGCGAGATAAGAATTATCCCCACTTAAAAAAGAGCTCTAAGAGCTCTTTCATCTTTAATTTCAATTTTACCTTTTTTATTTTCTAATATCTCATCTTTTTTTAGTTTTGCTAATTTTCTAGATAAAGTCTCTTGTCTTATATTTAGAAGTTCTGCTATTTTTATCTGCTTTAAACTACTTATTTCAGCTTTATTATCATAAATAAACTTTGCAATTTTTGCATCAACATCTTCAATCATATTTGTACTAATAAATAGTTCTAAGGCTTTGATTTTTTTTGTTAGAGATTTTATAAAAATAAGAAGAAACTCATTTTTTTGTAAAAAGTACTCTTCAAACTTTTTATAATCTATAAATATGATTTTTGAGTCCATTTCACATCTACAGTTTGCTGGATAAGGAATATTTTCATAGTTTGCAAGCTCTGCTATAAAAGATGCAGCTTTTATATTATGAATGGTTACCTCATTATCTTTAAAGTCATGTCTATAAATCTTTACACAACCACTTATTAATAATAAAAGATATTTTGATTCATCACCTTTATAAAATACTAATTCATCTTTAGTAAACTTCTTTTCAAAACTAATACTCTCTAGTAGTTCTAAGTCTTTTGAATCTAAACTATTAAATAAATAAAACTCTTTTAATTTGCTCATTTCTCTTGATTCCAATCAATGATTTATTTACTATTTTATGCAAATATTTTGAAAATAAATTTAAAGAGGCTTTTATGCTAATAAATAAAAATGATTTACCCCTAGTTGCAGAAGATTTTATGAATGATGTACATTATGAAGATGTTGATATTATAAATGATCTATATGAAAAACTTTTAAACTATATTGCTTCAGAAACAAAAGAGAATAAAAATATTGTTATAGATGCTTACCAAAATTGGTATGACCATACTGTTTCACACTTTAAAGGGGAAGAAGACAAAATGATTGAACTTAACTTTCCTCCTTACATGATGCACAAAGGAGAGCATGAAAAGTGCTTAGAACAAATGAGACAAGTGTTAGATTACTTTATTAAAAATGATGATAAAGAGTTTTTAAAAAGCTATTTAGAACTTGATTTAATAAACTGGCTAGTAAACCATATTCAAACAATGGATACAGTTACAGCTATGTTTTTTAAAACTGGAATGAGCCCTTGTAGCGCACACTAAATATTATGACCACTGAGAAATTTGATTCTGAAATAAGAACATTAAAAAAGTTCTTTGAATATTATTGTGAAAATAAACATGAACAAAGCAAACTATATATAAAAAGTGTTGTTTACAAAGAACACACTTTTGTATATGAGTTTAACGTTTGTGAAGAGTGTGTAAAAGATATTAGCTATAGTATAAATAGGTTAGAGGCTTGTATCCACGAAGAGAAACCAAGATGTAGAAAGTGCCCAAACCCTTGCTATGAAAAACCTATGTGGAAAAAACTTGCAAAAGTAATGAAGTATGGAGGAATACATTTTAAACTTGACTCTATTAAAAAGTCACTTTTCTCATGATCTGTCTTTACTTCTTAAATAAGAAAAACCTTCAATAACTACTAAAGATATTATCACTGCAACTGTTAAGTTGAAAAATAAATCTAATGTAAAAAAATCAAACATAATAAATACCTTAATTGATTATTTTCTTAATTTTAACATAACACTGTCTCAAAACTGTCTCAATCAAATAATTTATTTGTTTTTTTTAAATATTTAATAAATTTCTGGTTTATTTCCTTCTTTTTGTATTATTTTTTTATACAATTGTTTAAAATTAAGGTTTTTCTCAACTAAGCTTTAAAATATTTTAGTAGAATTATTAGTTATTAGTAACTTTATTATTAATTTTACTAATTGACTAGGAGCATGCATGAAAAATCTAACAATAAAAAACAAGTTACTCATAATAGTAATCTCTACTATTATAACGGTATCGATTATCTTAGCAATAGAAGCTATTTACTCGATTAATCACATAAGTAAGCAAAATATTGAAAAATATACAAAAGATGCTTACAAAAATAAAGAGCTAAATCTAAAAAATTATGTCTCTTTAGCTATGAATACCCTTCAAGATGAATATAATAATATGGAATCTGAAGGAATTAGTGAAGAAGAGGCAAAACAAAATGCCCTTAAAGCCATTGAAAAAATCAGATATGGTAAAGAAGGATACTTTTGGATTAATGACCTTGAATTAAATATGTTAATGCATCCAGTTGCAAAATCTCTAGTAGGAAGAGATGTTTCTGATGTAAAAGACCCTGAGGGTAAATACTTTTTCAAAGATATTGAAAAACTAGCTAAGTCTCAAGGTTCTGGTCTTATTACATATGTTTGGGATAAACCAGGTTTTGATGAACCGCAACCAAAATATACTTATATTGAAGTATTTAAACCTTGGGGATGGGTTATTGCAACAGGAAGTTACCTTGATGATGTAGAAAATAGTGTAGCTCAAATGCAAGCTTCTTCTGAAGAAGATACAGCTGATGCAATACTGTTTATTTTTATTGGAGTACTTATTCTTACTATTGTTATCTCTACAATTGTAGTATTTATAGCAAATAGAATGATTGTTAAGCCTCTTTCAAAATTAACAGGAACAGTTAAAGCTCTTACAAAATTTTCAAGTGCAGACCAAAAAATCAATATTGATTCAAAAGATGAGATTGGTGATTTAGCAAGATACTTTAATGAATACCTAGAGTCAATTAGAAGAGTTACAGCGCAAGATCAAAAAATTGTTGAAGAGAGTGAGAAAGCCATCGAGATGGTTAGAGCTGGTTTCTTTGCTTATAAAGTTGAAAGTGATTCAGAAAATAGATCAACTAATGATTTAAAAAACACTATTAATGTTTTAATTGATGAATTCAAAGACCACTTAGGTGAAGTAAATAAGGCCTTAAATGAGTACTCTAAAGGTAACTTTGAGTATGACTTTGATGTTAAAAATGTAAGTGGTAACTTAGGTTCTGTTGTTAGAGGAACAAAGTCAATTGGTGATAATGTATCTGAAATCTTAGCTACTATTATGACAAGTGGTGAAAAACTTGCAAATAATATTGAGATATTAACTTCTTCAGCTACTTCTTTATCAGACTCTGCAAATGCACAAGCAGCTTCACTTGAAGAGACTGCTGCTGCTGTTGAAGAGATTAATAGTAATATTCAAAATAGTACTCAAAACATGGATAAAATGAAAGAGCTTGATGATGTAGTTATGAACTCAGCTCAAAAAGGTCAACAATTAGCTCACCAAACTGCAACTTCAATGGATGAGATTAACACAGAAGTTGAATCAATTGCAGAAGCAATTACTGTTATTGACCAAATTGCATTCCAAACAAATATCCTTTCATTAAATGCAGCAGTTGAAGCAGCAACTGCAGGTGAAGCAGGAAAAGGTTTTGCAGTTGTTGCAGGTGAGGTAAGAAATCTTGCAAGTAGATCAGCAGAAGCAGCAAAAGAGATTAAAGACTTAGTTGAAAAAGCTACTTCAAAAGCGAACAATGGTAAAAATATTGCTGATACAATGATTAAAGGTTATGATGAACTTCAAGGTGCCATTGTTCAAACTAAAGAGATTATTGATAATGTGGCAAATGCTTCAAAAGAGCAAGGATTAGGAATAGCACAAATTAATGATGCGATTACTATCTTAGATAAAAACACTCAAGAAAATGCAAGTGATGCTACTAGCATTGCTTCATTAGCATCAGAAGTTAAAAACTTATCAAATAATCTAATCTCTGTTGCTAGAAATGCTAAGTTTAAAGACTCTGCTAGAAAACAAATTGCAGATACAAATTTAGTACATGAATTAAATAACTTGAAATTACAACATATTTTATTCAAAGAAAACAACTTTGCAAGAATCTCTGAAAATGCTAAAATTACAGTAGTAGATGAGACTCAATGTAATTTAGGTAAATGGATTATCAAAAGTGAACAAGAAGGTAAAGCATTTACAAAAACTGCAAACTGGCAAGCACTTAAAGATGCACACCAAAGAGTTCATGGTGGAGTTCAATGCTTCTTAGATAAAAACTTAGAACATGCACCAAATGACCAGTTAATTGAGATTGGAAATGGAGTTGAAACTGCTACAGCAGAAGTATTCCAAACACTTGATACTGTAAAAATAGAAAATGCTAATTTATAAAAAGAAGGACTAGAATGAAAAAAATTGCAATTATTGATGATGAAACTTCAATTTTAGATATTTTAGAAAGATTTTTATCAAGAAAAAACCTTTTTGAGATTGATACTTTTGAAAACCCACTTACTGCACTTGATTCTATTCAAAAGAAAAATTATGATTTAATCCTTTGTGATATCATGATGCCTCAAATGAATGGAATTGAGCTTGTAAAGAAGATTAAAAAAATTAGACCAACTCAAAAAATCATTATGATTACTGCTTTCTCAACAGAAGATAAGATGATTGAGTGTGATGGAATTGGAGTAGATGATTATTTAACTAAGCCATTTATTTCAATGAGAGACGTAGAAAATAAAGTACTTGACGCAATAAACTTATAATAAGTATATAAGAGGAAGAGACTCTTCCTCTTATTTTATTTCAATTGATTTTTTACTATTTTGTTCCTCTTTTTTAGGAATGATAACTTCTAAAACACCATTATCACTTCTTGCTTCAATATTTTCAATATCTACATTTTCTGGAAGTGTGAAACTTCTTGTAAACTTACCAAATGATGTTTCAACTTTATAATAATCTTCTTCTTTTACTTCATCTTTTGTTTTTCTTTCCCCAGAGATAGTTAACACATCTTTATTAATGTCAACTTTTATATCTTCTTTTATTACCCCTGGTAAATCCACATCTATATGATAAGCACTTTCACCTTCTCTTGTATTAACAATAGGAACAAAACCATTTACCGACTCATTATTACTTGGGTAATTATAAAAATTTCTTTCTAAATCTTTAAATTGTTTAAATGGATCAAACTTTGTAAGTAGCATTTTGACTCCTTTTTAATATATTTATTAAGATTCTTGATAATTATCTTATCAAGTTAATGAAATTATATCAAATATTTTTAGCACTTGTCAAGACTTAGTGCTAATATTCTTAGCAATTTTTATTTTTAAGTGCTAGTTTGCTACAGCTATAAATGTTGTAAATATTGTTAATACATAGATAGTTACAACTATTGCATAATCTTTTTTATTTGTATTAATATTGTTCATTTTTTCTCCCTTTCAATAGGAGAAAAAAATCCCCCTATTAATTTATTTTATTTTTATAAGCTAGTTTCCACATATCATCGGATGACATATATATTTTTCCTTTTGTTTTTTTTAGACATAAAAAAAGGGGAAGAAGCAAAAGCCTCTTCCCCTTTGAAATAAAAGTTTTAAACTTCTATTCGTCTGCGTACTTAGCTTTCTTTGCCGCTCTTTTTCTAACTGTTGGGTCTAACTCTCTTTTTCTAACTCTAACGCTTAAAGGAGTTACTTCAACAAGCTCATCATCTTCAATCCACTCTAATGCATTTTCTAATGACATCACTCTTGGTGGAACTAATTTGATAGCATCATCAGCACCCGAAGATCTAACGTTTGTTAATTGCTTACCTTTAATTGGGTTAACATCTAAGTCATTAGATTTTGCGTGCTCACCGATTACCATTCCGTTATAAACTTTATCTTGAGGTTTAATGTACATTATTCCTCTTTCTTGTAAGTTAAAGATTGAGTAACCTAATGCTTCACCATTTTCCATAGAAACTAGTGCTCCATATTTTCTAGATTCAACTGTTCCAGAATGTGGTCTAAACTCTAAGAATGAGTGGTTCATAACACCCTCACCTTTTGTATCAGTTAAGAACTCAGTTCTAATACCGATAAGTCCTCTTGCAGGAATTTCAAACTCTAATCTTGTAAATCCAGCACCCATTGGTACCATGTTTGTCATATTAGCTTTTCTTTTTCCAAGTTTTTCAATAATTGTTCCAGAGTAATCATCTGGAGTATCAATTACTAGGTGCTCAAATGGCTCCATAGTTACACCATTTTCTTCTCTTGTAATAACTTCTGGTCTACCAATTGAGAACTCAAAACCTTCTCTTCTCATATTCTCTGCTAAAATAGTAATTTGAAGCTCACCTCTTCCGTTTACTTTAAATTTACCTTCACCAATTTGCTCATAGTTCATAGCAATATTAGTGTTCATTTCAGCTGCAAGTCTTTCATCAATTTTATTTGAAGTTACAAACTTCCCTTCTGTTCCTGCTAATGGAGAATCATTTACCGCAAAAGTTACAGAAAGAGTTGGCTCTTCAATGTGCATTGGGTCAAGTGGCATTGGATTAGCTGGGTCACAAAGTGAATCACCTACATCAATTGTTTCAAATCCAGCAACAGCACAGATATCACCTGCACCAGCTTTTGCTACTTCAATTCTCTCTAAACCTTTAAATCCAATAAGTTTAGTTACTCTACCTTTTACTTTTTCACCATCTGCCTTACATAAAACAACAGTTTCACCTTGTGAGATAGTTCCATTAAAGATTCTAGCAATACCAATTTTTCCAATGAAGTTATCATAATCAAGAGTAAATACTTGAAGTTGTAAACCTTCTTCTTCACTTCCTTTTGGCTTTGGAACTTCTGTAAGAATAGTTTGAAATAATGGTTGTAAATCTTTCTTTTCATCTTCTAAAGCATGCATTGCATAACCATCTCTAGCTGCTGCATAGATTACTGGGAATTCTAGTTGCTCTTCAGTAGCACCCATTTGATCAAATAGGTCAAATACTTCATCAACAACTCTATCTGGCTCACCAGCTGGTTTATCAATTTTGTTTACAACAACGATTGGTCTATGACCTAATTGAAGTGCTTTTTTTACAACGAATTTTGTTTGAGGCATAACCCCTTCTTGTGCGTCAACTAGTAATAATACTGAGTCAACCATCTTAAGAACCCTCTCAACTTCTCCACCAAAGTCAGCGTGCCCTGGAGTGTCAATAATGTTGATTCTTACACCTTCGTAATCAATAGCAGTATTTTTAGAAAGAATCGTAATTCCTCTCTCTTTTTCAATATCATTGCTATCCATTACTCTTTCGTCAACTTCTTGGTGAGCTGCGAAAGTTCCTGATTGTTTTAGTAACTCATCAACAAGCGTCGTTTTTCCGTGGTCAACGTGTGCAATTACAGCAATATTTCTAATGTCTCTCATTTACTCTCTTTATGATAATTTTTCGCGATTATACTAAAAGTTTGCTTAAATTTTTGATAAGTTATAAAATTAGTTACAATTACACCACAAAGAGACACCTTTTATACTCTAAAATATTATACTATTTTGTAAAAACAGGAAGAATAATGAAGTATCAAACTATTCTTGAAGAGATTAAAGAAGAAATCAGACCCTATTTAAATAAAGGAACTGTTGCTAATTATATACCTGCATTAGCAAATGTTCAAGAAGATGACTTTGCAATGAGTATTATTGAAATAGATGGAAGTGAACACCATATAGGTTCATATAAAAAACCTTTTTCAATACAAAGTATCTCTAAAGTTTTCACTTTTACTTTGGCTTTAGATATTTATGGAAAGGATTTATATAAAAGAGTTGGTCATGAACCATCAGGTAATCCATTTAATTCACTGATTCAACTTGAGTATGAAAAAGGAATTCCAAGAAACCCTTTTATAAATGCAGGTGCAATTGTTACAACAGACTCTTTAGTTTCAAAATATAAAGAAAATACATTTTCAACTCTTTTAGAGTTTATTAAAAAAGTTTCAAATGATGAGAATATAGCTTTTAATAAAGAGATTTTTAAATCAGAACTTGAAAGTGGTTATAGAAACTTTGCTTTGATTAATATGATGAAAAGTTTTAATAATATTGAAAATCATACACAAGAAGTAATAGAGACTTATTTTAAACAATGCTCAATAATGATGAGTACAAAACAACTTGCAAAATCAATGTTATACCTTGCAAACCATGGAGTTATTCCAAATACAAACTCTGAAATTATCACCCAAGCACAAGCAAAAAGAATAAATGCAGTAATGCTAACTTGTGGGCATTATGATGCTTCAGGAGATTTTGCTTTTCATGTGGGACTTCCTGGGAAAAGTGGTGTTGGAGGAGGAATTGTTGCTGTGGTTCCACAAAAAATGGCTATATGTGTTTATGCCCCAAGACTAAACAAACATGGAAACTCACTAGTAGGAACAAAAGCACTAGAACTATTTACTACAAAAACAAACCTTTCTATCTTTTAAATAAAATATGAATTTTTTTTCATATTAAATTCATAAGCCTTTCATTAACTAACTGTAAATTTATAGTATTAAATGAAAGGATTATATTTGTTACTTGCAATTAAAGCCATAAAAGCAAATAGGCTAAAAACATCACTTATCATATTAAGTTTGGTTTTCTCTATTACTTCAATCTTTCTAATCACTTCTATCTCAAATGGAGTGATTTCTA
Organism: Arcobacter sp. F155; assembly: GCF_004116455.1. Classification (NCBI taxonomy): domain Bacteria; kingdom Pseudomonadati; phylum Campylobacterota; class Epsilonproteobacteria; order Campylobacterales; family Arcobacteraceae; genus Arcobacter; species Arcobacter sp. F155. Next base: position 157,399 of record NZ_PDJU01000003.1, on the reverse strand, counting down.
TGTATTCTTCAATGCTAAAAAGTGATGGAGACATAATCATTACTCAAAAAAACATTTCAGATACTTTTTTCTCAAATGTAGATATCAAACTTATTGAAAAAATAAAAACTTTAGATGAAGTTACAAAAGCTTCAGCTCTTATAGTAGGAGCTTCTATGGTAGAAGAGCTTCCTATTGTTGCAGTTTATGGAGTTACAGAAAATAGATTTGAAAACTACAATTTAATTCAAGGCTCTTACCCAAAAGAAAATGAAGTTCTTCTAGGAAAATCAATATATGAAAACCTAGATAAAAAAGATGAAATAAAACTTTCAAACAAAGTTTTTAAAGTGGCAGGTGTTTTTGAAAGCTCTATTGGTTTTGAAAATGGAGGTGCTATTTTAAATATAAATGATGCTAGTAAAATCTTTAATAAAAGTGCTTCAATGATTATGGTTAACTGTAAAATAGATGCAGACATTGAAAAACTTGCACTAAAAATAAACCTTTTTAATAAAGAGATTGAAGCAAAGTCAACAAGCAATTTTGTTGATAATTACAACCAATTCAAGATAATCAAAACTTCATCAAATGTGATTTCATTTATCTCTTTTTGTATGGGGCTTTTAACTATTGCTTCAATTTTAAGTATCACTATAAATCAAAGAAAAAGCGAATTTGGGATTAAAAGAGCCATTGGAATTTCTATGAAGAAAATCATTTTTCAAATAGTTAATGAAGCTCTGATTCTAGGAGTTTTAGGTTTTTTTATGGCTTTAATACTTTCAAACCTTGCACTATTTCTTATAAAAAACAACTCATTTTTACAAGGCTATGTAAATGGTGAGATCTCACTAGAGATAACTATTTTTATCTTCTTTACAACTCTTATAATCTCTATTTTAGGTTCTATTTTTCCTGCTTTAAATGCTTCAAAAACAGACCCAATTGTTTTAATCCAAGGAGATAAAATATGATTACTCTAAAAAATGTATGTAAAAAATATGATAGAGACTTTGCTTTAAAAAATGTAAATCTAAATATCAAAAAAGGCTCTTTTGTAGCTATTACAGGGGAGAGTGGAAGTGGTAAAACCACTTTACTTTCTATTTTATCAACTCTATTAAAACCAAACTCTGGAGAGATTGTTTTTGAAGATACAGAATATAAAGAGATTAAAAATATTGATAGATTTAGACAAGAGAATATTGGGTTTGTTTTTCAGTTTCACTATTTAATAAACTATTTAAATGTAAAAGAAAATATTCTTCTTGCAAATGAAAAAGCAAGTGATAAAAGCATAGATAAACTTCTTACTACCTTAGAAATACAAAAACTAAAAAACTATTATCCAAATGAAATTTCAGGTGGACAAAGACAAAGAGTTGCTATTGCAAGAGCTTTAATAAACCGTCCAAAAGTGATTTTTGCCGATGAACCAACTGGAAACTTAGATTCAAAAAACTCTTTAAATGTTTTTAATCTTTTTAAATCACTTGCAAATAATGGAGTAACAATAGTTGTAGCAACCCACGATAAAGAGTTAGCAAAACTTGCTGATATAACATTGGAGGTAAAAGATGGGCAACTTTAATATTTTTATTGAAAAACAGTTTAGAGTCTCTTTACTATTTTTCTTTCTAGGACTATTTTTTGGTATTTTATACTCTGTAAACTTACTTGGTGTTTTTATTGATTCAACAACATTAAACCCAGTAAATATAAGAAGCTTACATATTTCACTAATGCTTTATGGTTTTATTCCACTTATGCTTTCATACTTACCTTTTTTACTTATAAATAAAGAAGTGGGTTCTTGTAAAGATGGGCTTTTTTACTTAAACCTATATACTATCTTTTGGTATATCTTTCTAATATTTATGATTTCTTCACTGCTTTTTGGAAATACAAGAGGTCTAGCTTTTTATGATTTTCCCTATGAATTAAACTTTATTTTAAGTCTTGCTGGAATTTTTTATATCATTGCTTTATATAAATTTATCAAGCAGTACGGAGTAAAACCTTTATGGGTTAAAGTCTCTTTATATATTGTTTTAGCTGCTCCTCTTGCACTTTTAGTTCTTATGAATCCTACAATTGGACAAGTAGAAAAAACAGTTACTGGGCCCCATGGTGACAATACACTTGGAATGAGCTTTGCATTAATTCCAATTTACTTTTTAATCATCAAACTTCTAAGTCAAAATGAGTTTAAAGCTAGATGGAATATCCTTTGGATAACTCCCCTGTTTTTTTATATCCTTTCTGTTTTACATAGAAGTTTTATAGGGGAATTAACTTATAACCAAGAGTGGTTTTTCCAGTATCTTACACTACTTTATGTGCCACTTTTATATAGATGGTATAAAGATGCCCAAATTGAAAGGTTTGCAAAACTTGCACTTCTTATTTCTATAGCTTCATTTCTTTTTGTGGATATTGAAGGAAATATTCTGTTTATTCCAGAGATTAGATGGTTATTTCACAGAAATGATTTAATCGTAGCCCATGCTCATGTTGCTATGGGAATCTCTGTTTTCTTTATGGTTATCTCAATGTTTGTTTCTCATATCAAAGAGCTTCAAACACTAAAGTTTTATAGTTTTTATCTTTTTGGTCTTATAGGAATTTTCACTGTTTTATCTCTTAGTGGTTTTGTTCAAGCAGGAGTCTTAAAAGCTTCTATTCATAACTTCTGGATTGCAAGAACTATCTTTGGAAGTTTCGCTTTCCTTTCAGTTTTAGCCTTTGTAAATATAAAGTTCAAACTTACAAACTTACAAAAGTATAACCTTTTTGGTTTTCTAAATGATGGTTTAGGAGGATTGTTTTTAATCCTTCTTGCTAGTTTTATCTATCCAAGTCTAAATTTTAGTTTTGAAGGAAAATATGAATATATCGTTTTTGCTTTTGTAAGTATGACAGGACTTATTCACTTCTTAGCTTTAAAGTATAAAGAGTATGAATCAATTCTCACAAAACTAACTGTTTTTATCCGTGTTTTTATTAGTTCACTATTCTTTTCACTTTATACAGCAGGAACATTAGAAATTGTTGCACTATTTATATCAGCCTTTGATATTTCTATGGTGGTTTTTTATCTACTTTATTTTTATAAAAAGGAGCAGTTATGCAAAAATTAGCCCTAGTATTTTTTATTGCTTTTGAGTTATGTTATTACTTACTTATAGCACAAACAGGTATTGTTGAGCATTTAGCCTCAAATATCTTCGTAATAGCACCACTTCCTATTGGAGGTGTTATTGGTTCAATATTAAGTTTTTATATTAAAACATCAAATAAAAATAAGATATTTTCATTTTTACTTCTACAATTAGCAGTTAGTTTTTTCTATCCAAATTTAAATGCCCTACTTCTATTTATCCTTGGAATAAGTGTTGGAGCTTTAGCACCATTATTAATAAATGAACTAAAAAAAGCTTCAAATATACAATTAGGTTTTGCCCTAGCTATTTCATATGCTTTAGGAACATTCCTTTTTACATATGATGCTTCAAAGAGAGCTTCAATTGCAATTGCTTTTACTATAATTGCTCTGCTTTCATCACTATTTTTAAATCAAAAAGAGCACAAAGATTTAACAAGTAATAACTATTCATACTCACTATTTGTGATGGTTTTATGGATTTTCCTTGACTCAACTCTGTTTGAAACACTTTCTAGAGATTTAAGTACTTCTATTTGGAGAGATGGTTTTACTTTAGAGATAATTGTTTTTCACCTAATTGGAGTAGTGAGTGCTTTTTATATAAAAATGGAAAAAACACAAAAAGAGCTTCTTATCTTAACTCTTTTTGCCCTTTCATATCTATTTTATTTCTTACATGAAGGTTTTATTTTATCACTTGTTTATCCTTTTGTAATCTCTTTTTACAATGTAGTAATACTTCAAACTATCGTGAAAAAAGATTTAAAAACACTAGGTATTTATATGGTATTTATTGGATGGGCTGCATCAGGAGCTGGATTATTTGTAGCTTTAGAAAATCTAACATATTTTGTTCCAGTTATATTCTTGGTTTGCTTAATCAAAATTTTAATAACACAACAAACACAAAAAAAGGAGTTACCATGGCTAAATTAGTATTTACATTAATATTTGCAGCACTATTAAGTTCTGCAAATGCCCAAAATCTACAGTTTGTAGATGGAAAGATAAAAGCGCATACAGAGGTTTTTGGGGATAGAAACATCAATCCCTTCACAAAAGATATTTCATCACATTTATCAATTGATAATAGTATTGATTCATTAAAAGGAACTATCTCTTTAACAACTTTTTCACTTCATAGCGATAATGAAAAAAGAGATTTACATATGTATGAAAGTTTACACTCAAAAGCTTTTCCTCAAATCTCTTTTAGATTAGGTTCTATAGAAAAACTTGATAATAGTTTTTTAATTAAAGGTTTTCTTACTTTAAATGGTTTAGAAAAAAAGGTTAGTTCCTTTGCACAAATAGAAGATAAAAACAATCACTTAGTTTTAGATGGAAGTTTTTCTATTAAATTAACATCATTTAATCTTGAACCCCCAAGAATGCTTTTCTTAACAGTTAGAGATCAAATAGATATCTCTTATCATTTAGATTATATAAAAGGATAGGTTTATGAAAAAAATTATTCTACTTCTTTCTTTAGTACTTTGTGCTTTTTCACAAGAACTACTTGTAAATGAAAAAATATCTAATTTCTCTTTGGCTAATCAATTTGATGAGAAAAAGACAATTGATGAAAAGGTACAAACAATAATTGTCTCTTTTGAAAAAGGAACAGGAAAAGAGGTAAATGAGTTCTTAGAGGAAAAAAATCCAGATTTCCTTGAAAATCACAATGCTGTTTTTATAGCAAATATTTCAGGAATGCCTATGTTTATTACAAAGATGTTTGCTCTTCCTAAAATGAAGAACTATAAACATGAGATTCTTCTTATCTATGATGAAAAAGATGATAGGTTTAAAGCAAAAGAAGGAATGTCAACTTTATATGAACTTGAAGATGGTGTAATAAAAAGTATAAAGTTTATTTCAAAAGATGATTTAGAAAAAGTTTTCCTATGAAACTACCTAGATTAGAGATAAAAAACCTTAAAGTTGAAAGTGAGAATTTGTATGGTTTGCAAATTCTTCACTTAAGTGATTTACATATAAATAAAAAAACAAAAGTAGAAGATATAAATAATCTTGTATCTTTTTGTAGTAAATTAAAATATGATTTTTTAGCTCTTACAGGAGATATTATAGATTGTAAAGTAGATAAAATAATACCTCAGCTTAAAGCTTTAAACCTTTTAAAAAAGGTATTTTATATAAGTGGTAACCATGATTTGTTTTATGGAATAAAAGGCTTAAAAGAGCTTCTGACAAATTTCACTTTTTTAGATAATAAAACCACTTTTATAAAGTACCAAAATAGAGATATTGCCCTTGCTGGGATAAGTGATAGATTCTCAAAATTTTTTAAAATAAAAAGAGAAGAAAAAAAAGTCTTTGAGTTTTTAAAAAACAATAAAGACTCAATCTTACTTGCTCACCAACCAAAAGATTACTCTTTAGCAATAACTTCAAATACAAAACTTTTTTTATGTGGACATACTCATGGAGGGCAAGTTTTCCCCTTTCACTATTTTGTAAGACTTTTTCAACCTTTTTTAGCAGGAATTTTTTATAAAAAAGATACTTGTATCTATGTAAATAGAGGCTTAGGAACTTGGGGTATTGATTTTAGATATAAAGCAGATAGTGAAATAACTCTTTTAAAACTGATATAGCTATTTTCCAAATTTAACCAAAAGAACTAAACCAAATACTGTCAAAAATATTCCAAAAAGACTAGTTATACTTGGAGCTAAGGCTGATAAAAAGATCATTTCTGCAATTAATGCAAAAAATACTTCACCTGATTGAGAGGCATCTACAATCACAAGTTTGGATGAACTATTAGCAATACTTCTTGCATATAAAAATAAAGAAGTTGCAATAACCCCTGATAATAAAGAGACTATTGCCACACTCATAAACTGACCACTTGAAGGATAAGTAGGCTCTGTTATAAAAAATAGAACTATCCAAAAAGGAAAAGAACCTAAAGTTAATAAAAATACCTTTGCAAAAGCATTGTCTAATATAGTATTTGAAGAGCTTAGCTCTTTTCTTCTTTTTTTCTCTTCCCAAATTAATTGATTTCCTAAAGGGTAAGAAAAAGCTGCAATAAAAACAGGAATAAACCCTAAAAAAAGTAAATCTAAACTATCCATACTAAAATGTCCTAGATTTACAATTGTCACTCCAAGAAAAACTATTATTGTAAATACCCAAGTTAGGTTTGATACTTTTTTTCCAAAGAAGAAAAGAACTATTAGTGAGGCTATAATTGTCAATTGCCAAGTTGTGGCAACTACCCAACCAGGTGAGAAATCAGAAGCATAACAAATCATTGAATAAAAAAAGCCAAAGCCTATAGTTCCACTTATAGTATAAAACCAAAAACTATTTAGATAATCTTTTAATATCTTCTTTAAATATGCAAAATCTTTAAAAAATACAAAGCCTATTGCTAAAAATAAAACTGTATAAAAGAATCTAAGACTTGCAGTCCAATACCAGTGACCACCTTCTAAAGATATTGCTCTATTGATAACAAAAGTTGCACTAAAAAACAGCGCTGCTAGTAGACCAATAAGTAGAAGATAAAAAGAGCTTTGTTCATATTTTTGTACTGTTTGTTTAAATCTATTCAAGTGAAATCCTATTTGAAGATTATATCTCTTTCTTTTTATCCTAATATAAAATAATCGTTCATTTTATATTCATATTTTTGTACTATAATTTATTTATGAAAATTTTAATTATAGAAGATGATGAAAAAATCGTAAACTTTTTAAAAAAAGGTCTTGAAGAAGAGTCTTATAGTGTAGATTACTCTTTGAATGGAGATGAGGGTATTTACTTAGCTAGTGTAAATGACTATGACTTAATACTTCTTGATATCATGCTTCCTATTAAAGATGGCATTGAAGTATGTAAAAATCTTAGGGCTGATGGTATTAATACTCCTATTATAATGCTTACTGCAAAAGACTCAATAGAAGATAAAATCAAAGGCTTAGATATAGGTGCAAATGACTATTTAGCTAAACCTTTTTCATTTAGTGAGTTACTTGCTAGAATAAGAGTTCAACTAAGAGCTACTAATCAAAATCAAACAACTCTTAAACTAGCTGATTTAGAGTTAGACTTACTTACTAAAACAGCAAAAAGAGGTGAAGACATTATAAACCTTACTGCAAAAGAGTTTGCACTTTTAGAGTATTTAATAAAAAACCAAAACAAAGTTTTATCAGAGAGTGTAATTAGTTCTTCATTAAGTAATATGGATGATATGAATATGAGTAATGTGGTAAATGTATATATCTATAGACTAAGAAATAAAATTGATAAACCATATGAAAAGAAACTTATCAAAACAATTAGAGGCTTAGGGTTTAAAATAAGTAATGACTAATCTATCTATTAAAAGAAAACTTCTTATTTATAATATCTTTATTCAAGTATTAATCCTAATGCTTTTCTCTTTTTCTATTTATAAAACTTTAGAGGTTTCATCAAAGGATAAGTTAGAAGCTACTTTAAAAGTGATTTTACTTGATATTGCTGATGATATTATTGAGCATAAAAAAGAGCTTGATACAAGAGAGTTTGATGAAGAAAAAGAGTACAAGTTTGAACCTTTATATATAAGGCTTTTAAAAGAAGAGAATAAATACAAAGAGATAAAAAATACAAACTTTCCAAGTGAGATAAAAACAAAAGACAACTATCTAAAAACTCTTACTTTAAACTATATAGATTTTGAATATCAAGAGCACTATATAATTAGTAGACTAAAAATCCAAATGGATGAAAACTATTATGTATTAGAAGTTGCTACAAACTTCTCAACCATAAACTCAACTTTGGAAAACCTAATATATATTTTACTGTTTATTGTTCCAGTGATTTTGGTTTTATCTATCATTGGTGGATACTTCTTAATATATAAATCTTTTTTACCTATTGAAAAACTACTTCAAAACCTAAAGAATATAAATGCAAGTGATTTATCAAAAAGATTAGAATCAAAAAACAAAAATGATGAAATAGATTTACTTTCACAAGAGATAAACAATCTTTTACAAAGACTTGAAATCTCTTTTGATAAGGTTTCACAATTTAGTTCTAATGCTTCCCATGAACTTAAAACACCCCTTACAATTATTAGAGGTGAAATAGAAATAGCCCTTAGAAAAGATAGAAACCAAGATGAATATAAAGATACTTTATCAAACTGTTTAGATGAGCTTATTACTATACAGCAAACAATAGATGATTTACTATTTTTAGCTAAAAATGAGCATGAAGTATTAGAACAAAATGAAGAAGAGATATACTTAGATGAGGTCTCACTTGAAGCTTATAAAGAGATGCAAACCTTTGCAAAACTAAAAAATATCAAACTTGAATGTCAAATAAAAGAACCTCTACAAATCAAAGGTCACCACAAATTACTAAAAATAGCTATAAAAAATATTTTAAAAAATGCTATTACTTTTAGTCATGAAAACTCAATAGTTACTATTTCTAACTATCAAGATGAAGATAATCAAGTTATTTGTATAGAAGATAAAGGAATTGGTATTTCAAAAGAAGACCAAGAAAAAATATTCGATAAATTTTATAGAACAGATAAAAGTAGAAATAAAGAGTCTGGGGGAACTGGACTTGGAATGTCTATTGTAGAAAAGATTGTGAAAATTCACAAAGGAGTAATAAAACTTCAAAGTGAAGAGAATCTTGGAACAAAAGTCTATTTTATATTTAAAGGTTAAAAAATGAAATCATATATTTGGACACTTCCCACTAGGGTTTTTCACTGGCTATTTGCCTCTTTTATGCTAATTGTTTTTTTAACAGATGATGATAAACTTTTAAAATACCATGCAGCAATAGGTTATGCTATTTTAGTTCTTCTAATTTTTAGACTTTTTTGGGGATATTTTGGACCTAAATACTCAAAGTTTAAAGATTTTTCTGCAAACAAAAAAAGTATCAAAGATTTTATAAAAAATATATTCAATGAAAATCAAAAATACATAGGACATAACCCTTTAGCTTCACTTGTTATGCTTGGAATGTTTGTATTTTCACTATTAGCTGTATTTACAGGTATTATTGTTTATGGAGCTGAAGAGCATAAAGGTATTTTATCTTTTCTAAACAGCTCATTTTTCAAAAGCTTTGATGATATTCATGAGTTTTTCGCAAACTTTATTATCTTTTTAGTAGTACTTCATCTAATAGGCATTTTTATAGATAAAGTTTTACATGCAAAACATGAAACAGTAAACTCAATTTTTAGTGGCTACAAAAAATTTGATACAAAAGAAGATATTAGTTTAAGTATTTTCCAGAAGCTAGTAGCCTTGCTATTTTTTATAAGTTTAATTATATTTACTCTTTATAATCTCTTTTTTAATAGTATCTTCATAAATTAAAATGGTAAATTATTTTTTACCATTTTAATTTGAACTAAAGTTACATTTGCTAATATTACATTTCAGGTTTGTGGTACAAACTGACATCTTGATGCAACTCCTTCAAGTACTGTCTTACTTTTATATGGTTAGAAACTTTTACTTTAAACCATACATTTCAAAATTATTTTTTCATTGTTAGGAGAATACATGAACTTTTGGCAAGGTTTCAAAAGAGATTTTTTAGTTAAATTTTGGGCTCCAATTCCTGCTGTAATCGCGCTTGGAATTTTATCAGCTTATTATTTTGGACTTACAGGAACTTACTGGGCTGTAACTGGTGAGTTTACTAGATGGGGTGGACATGCATTAGAAGCCTTTGGTGTAGATTTATCTACTTGGGGATATTACAAAATCATGAATATGGATGGTAATATTTTTACAAGAATAGATGGTGTGATGATTATTGGTATGTTTGCAGGTTGTATAGCAGCAGCATTTTGGGGAAATAATGTAAAACTTAGAATGCCAGCAAGTAATATTAGAATCTTTCAAGCACTAATTGGTGGTATTATTGCAGGATTTGGTGCAAGACTTGGTATGGGTTGTAACCTTGCAAGTTTCTTTACAGGTATTCCTCAATTTACATTCCATGCTTGGATGTTTACTATTGCTATGATTGTAGGTGTTTATTTAGGTGCAAAATTTTCTTTATTGCCTTTTTTCCAATCTAAAATCAGACTTCAAAAAGTGTCTTGTACTAAACCTTTAGAAAAAGATGAGTCTAAAGTAAAAAGTCTATTTACTCTTGGTTCTTTTGTTTTTATTGCAATTATTATTTGGGCTTTATATCTAATCTTTGCACAAGGAAGTACAAAACTTGGTATGGCTATGTTATTTGGTAGTGCCTTTGGTCTAGCAATTGCAAAAGCTCAGATTTGTTTTACTTCTGCGTTTAGAGATATCTTTACTACAGGAAGAAGTGAATTAGCTAAAGCAATTATTATTGGTATGGCAGTTGCAACACTTGGAGTATTTTCATATATTATGATTGGTCAACCTCCTAAAATCATGTGGACAGGACCAAATGCTATTATTGGTGGTATTCTTTTTGGTTTTGGTATCGTTTTAGCTGGTGGTTGTGAATGTGGTTGGATGTATAGAGCAGTTGAAGGTCAAGTTCATTTCTGGGTAGTTGGTATTGGAAATGTTATTGGTGCAACTTTACTTGCATTTGTTTGGGATGACTTATCTTTAGAGTTAGCTACAAGCTGGCCAAAAATCAACTTACTTGAAGTATTTGGAAATTATGGTGGTCTATTCTTAAACTATGGATTACTAATTTTACTTTTCGCACTTATTTTAGTGTTAGAAAAAAGATATTTAAATAAATCAAAAAACAGATAAGGATAAAAAATGAATAGTGAAGAAATTATTCCTGATTACAGACTTGATATGCAAGGGGAACCTTGCCCATATCCTGCTGTAAATGCTTTAGAAACTATGAAAGAACTAAAAGAAGGTGAAATCCTTGAGATAATCAGTGATTGTCCACAAAGTATTAATAATATCCCTGCTGATGCAAGAAATCATGGGTACAAAGTATTAAATGTAGATAGTAGTGGTCCTACTATTCGATACATTATTCAAAAATAAATAGTCAAATTATTGATTTAAACTACTTTAAAAGAGCACATTGAGTATAATACCTCTTAAAAAAGAAGAAGTATGACTCCTTTAGAAATTGCTGACATAATTGGTATTATCTCATTTGCTCTGAGTGGTTTTTTAATTGCTGTACACTATAAGCTTGATATTTTAGGTGTATTTATCTCTGCATTTTTAACTGCCCTTGGTGGAGGAATGATAAGAGATGTAATTGCCAATAAAACACCTTATGTTTTAAGTGATAATCTTCCTATTATCTTAGTTAGTTCAACTCTACTTTTATCATTTATATTTAAACTTCACAAAACAACTGACCTTGAGGGTAAAACTTGGTTTATCATCTCTGATGCTATTGGATTAGTATCTTTTGCTATTACAGGAGCACTTATAGGTATAAAAGCAGACTTTAACTTCTTAGGTGTATTGATGCTTGCATTTTTAACAGCTGTTGGTGGTGGTACGATTAGGGATATTTTAATAAATAAAGTTCCATCTATTTTAGTTTCAGAGTTTTATGGAACTGTTGCAATTATAGTTGGTCTTATAACTTATTTCTTACATTTAGGTGGTATTTCATCAATTATTACTCTAACTATCACATTTATCTTTGGAGTAACACTAAGGCTTCTTGCATATTACAAGAAATGGAGTTTACCTAAACTATAAAGAGTTTACAACCTCATTTCTTCCATGTTTTTTTGCAATATAAAGTAAGTCATCGGCTCTTTTAAGTGTTGTTTCAATTGTTTCATTATTTTCTTGATTTACAGTTGCAACACCAAAACTAGCAGTAATATCAACTTCATTATCCTCTACATTGATGATTGTATCTTCAATTTTTACTCTCATCTTTTCTGCAATTGTTGTAGCCTCATCTAATTGAGCATTTATAAGTAAAATAATAAACTCTTCCCCACCAAATCTAGCTACAATATCGCTTTTTCTAATACTACTTTTAAATACATTTGCAACTTCAATTAAAACCTCATCACCAATATTATGCCCATAGGTATCATTGATTTTTTTAAATCTATCAATATCAATTGCTATAATACTAATATCTTGTTTATTTCTTTTTGCTAACTCTAAAGCTTTTTCAGAGTATTCATTGAAATATCTTCTATTGTAAACTTTTGTTAGATAGTCTTTATTTGTTAAGTCAATCAACTCTTTATTAGCTCTTTCAAGTTTTAAGTTGATTTCACGTAAAGCTGTTTTATCATAGATATATAAACAAACTATTTTTCTATCTAAATCATAAGGAACTATAGTTACATCTTGTTGCATAAACTCATAATTAGCATTAATAGAGTTAATTCTTATTTCTATTAAGTGCTTATGTGGATCAACATTAAAGTATGAAGGATTTTTAGTTACAAGGGCTGCTTTTACTTTTCTTTTTAGCTTTTTTTCATCTATATATGGAAACTCTTTACAAATATTTTTATTTTCAATTTCATCTTTTAAAATATTTGTTCTTATCTCTAACCATCTATTCCAAGCTAATATATTTAGATTCTCATCAAGGATTATAATTCCATTGTCGATTGTATTAAATACAGTATCATTAAATTTCATCTTAAAACTCTTCTAATACTTTGTTTAAAGCTTCTTTTAAAAAGATAGTAGCTTCATCTTTTGAAAGAATTAATAACTCTCCACTAATATTTTGTTCTTTAAAAATTATATCCGTTGAGATGATAATGATATGGTCATACTCATTTATATAACTTCTATAAAATGATTCAGAATTTTTCACTATCTCTATTTGAGGAGGTGAAAATGATATACTTGTTTCGATTAGTCCTGCTAATTTACTTAATGTAGTAGATGTTATAATATTTGAAATCTCTAAAATCACATCTTTTAACTCATCATCATCTTTAACTTCTTCTTCATCTAAGTCAAACTCTAATGCTAAGTTTTCAGTTGATTTTCTATCAATAACAAACATTGTTTCACCACAAAAAGAACCACTAATAAGCTGGTTTGTAATGAAATACTCTTTTTGAATATTTAATTTCTCTTTTAAATAGTCTTTAAACTCTTTAGTTGTTACTGTTTTGATATTTGGAATAGATAAAGTTGCTTCTTTATTTATAATATCAGCAATAGCTGCTGTTGCTGAACCATATGAAATATTCATCAGTTCTTGTAAACAATCTTTCTCTTCTTCATTAAATTGGGCGAAATTAGACATTTATTAATCCTAGCTTTTTTAACATTGATTCTAAATTATCTTGGTTAATTGGTTTTTTGATAAAACCTTTAGCTCCATTTTGTTTAGACTTTTCCATTGAACTCTCTTGGATATCTGCACTTACAATAATGATTTTTGCATTAGCATCATGTTTAATAATTGATTGAGTTGCTTCAAATCCATCCATAATTGGCATTGTCAAATCCATCAAACACAAACTTGGTTGATGTTCTTTATAAAGCTCTACTGCTTCTTGTCCATTTTCTGCTTGAATTACTTCATCATCTTCATTAATCAAGCTTTTTAATGACTTTATTGTCATTCTTCTTGCCATCTTAGAGTCATCTACAACCAAATATTTCATGTCTTCTCCAAAAAATAAAAAGATAAGTTACTATACCATTATTATAATAATTTCACTTTATAACAGTTTTAAGCGATTCAATTATTGTAATTGTTTCAAGTTTTTTAATCTTTTCTTCCAAACTTTCTACTGTTTCATTATCTTCTAAAGTAATCTCATTTTGTAAAATGAACTTACCTTCATCATAGTTTTCATTTACAAAATGAACAGTACAACCAGACTTTTTTTCACCATTTTCTATTACAGCTTTATGAACATTTGTTCCATACATACCTTTACCACCAAACTTTGGTAAAAGTGCAGGATGTGAATTTATAATTCTATTTTCAAATGTTTTTACTAAATTTTCTTCAATTTTTTTCATATATCCTGATAAAAATATAAAATCAACTTTGAACTCACTCATCATGTCAGTTATTTTTTTATCTAAATTTTCGTCAGGAAATTTTTTAGCATTTACAATGAAATTTGGTATATTTTTTGATTGGGCTTTTTGTAAAACTTGTGCTGTTGAATTATTTGATATTACAAGAACCACTTGAGCATCTAATTCATTGTTTTCGCAAGCTTTTTGGATAGCATCAAAACCACTACCATTATGAGAGGATAAAATTCCTATTCTTTTCATTAATTTTCCTATAATTTTCTATTATAATTATAACTAAGCTTTTCTTTTATTAATTAAAAAGACTCCAAGGAATATTAGAGCCGTTGCAAAGAAATCTGAGGTTTTAATCTCTTCACCCACAATGAAAAATCCTATTACTAAAGCTACAACAGGGGGAAGGTAAGTTATTGACGAAGCTAATAAAGCTCCAAATTTTTTAATTGCATAATAATACATAATATAAGCAAAGCCTGTTCCAAAAATTCCCAATCCTAGAACCATCCCAAGTGAACTATGAGTATCTTGCCAAATATCATTTATTCCTTCATAATCAACAATTATTAGCATTATAAGTAGTGCAAAACTTAATTGATAAGTTGTAAGTGCAGCAGGATTTAAATTTAAAGGCATAATAAACTTTTTTGCATAAATAAATGAAGCTCCAACACTTAATGCTCCAACTATTATTGCAAGGCTTCCTTCTATGTTTGTACTCTTTAAATCTTCACTAAAAACCCCACTAATAATCACTACACCTAAAAAGCCTAAAACAAGTCCAAATATTGCTATTTTTGTTATTTTTTCTTCTTTTAAAAATAGTGCTGCTAATAAAAATGAGAAAACGGGAATTAGCCCACTTAAAGCCCCTGCAATTCCAGAAAGAAGAAGAGAAGAACCTTTTACAAAACCATAATAATAAATCACAGCAGCCAATAAAGACATCATAAAAAAATGAATAGAATATTTTAAATCTTCAAGCTTCAAAGCTTTTTTATAAATTGCGTAGATTAAGACAGGAAGAAGTCCAAAAACAACCCTGTAAAAAGTTACCTGCATAGGGTCTAAATAGACTGCTGCCATTTTCATATAAATAAAATTACTACCCCAGATTACTCCAAGGGCTAAAACAATCAAAATTGAACTATTTTTCATGTTTTATTTTAATCTTTGAGAGTGAGTTAATGCAATTGCAATTGCATCTGTAATATCAAGTGGTTTAATCTCTTTTTTTATTCCTAATAATCTTTTCACCATAAAGGCAACTTGTTCTTTTTGGGCTTTTCCATTTCCTGTAACAGCCTGTTTTACTTGTAGTGGAGTATATTCAGCAAAATGTCCAAACTCCTGTAAAACCTTTAATGAGATAGCTCCTCTAAATTGAGCTAATTTTATAACTGTTTTTGGGTTGAAAGCATAAAACATATCTTCAATTGCAACTTCGTTTAAATCGTACTTTCTAAAGATCATTTCAAGACCTTCACACATCTCTACGATTTGCTCTTGAAGTATTTTTGTTTTTATTTTTATAAGACCTGCTTCAATAAGCTTAATTTCTCTTCCATTTTTTTCAATAATTGCATATCCACAATTTCTTGTTCCCGGATCTATTCCTAATATTTTCAAGTTTTTCACATTTCCTATGATTTTAAGTATTCACATGGTGAATTGCCTTTATATTGGTAAATTATATATAAATATTCACTTAAAAGAAACTAATTTTTCACTTATTATTCAATTTTCATTCACCTGTGAAAAACTTTTAATCTAATTTTAGTTATAATCTAACAATTTATATATAAAGAGCGTTTTTTTAATGACAAGCAAAGAGTTTTTATCGATAATTGAACAAGAAGCTAATCCTACTGATTTTAAAAAGTACTTAAAACAGCTTACTTACAAAAAAATATCTTCAGACGACAAAATTGCCGTATTTGAAGTATCTAATAAATATATTGCTTCATGGATTAAAAGCAAATATAGTTCACTTATTCAACACTGTTTCGAAAAATACGATGGTACAAAGCCAGATATTGAAATAAAAATTGCAGGTGAAAAAAAGAGTAAAAAAGAAATTATCTCTGAAAAAGCTAAAAATGAAACTGCAGAAAGTACTATCTTAAATCCATCATACACATTCGATTCTTTCGTTGTTGGAAGCTCAAACCAAATGGCATATAATGCCTCTTTAGCTGTTTCTGAAAAACCAGGAATCCAATATAACCCATTATTTATCTATGGTGGAACAGGTCTTGGTAAAACTCACCTTTTACAGGCTATTGGTAATGATGCCATTGAAAAAGGTAAAACAGTAATTTACGTAACAATTGAACAGTTTATGAATGATTTTACATTCTCAATTAAAAATAAAAATATGGAGCATTTTAGAGGTAAATACCGAAAATGCGATGTTTTATTAATTGATGATATTCAATTCTTATCTGGAAAAGAGCAAACTCAAGAAGAATTTTTCCATACATTCAACGAATTACACAATGCAAAAAAACAGATTGTTATGACTTCTGATAGACTACCTTCACAAATTGCAGGTTTAGTTGACAGATTAAAATCAAGATTTGAATGGGGATTAACAGCAGACATCCAAATTCCAGGACTTGAAACAAAAATTGCAATTATAGAAAAGAAAAGCGAACTTAATGGAATTGCCTTAAGTAGGGAAATCATCAACTATATTGCAACAAACCTTGACAACTCAATTAGAGAAATTGAAGGTGTTCTTATTAGAATCAATGCAAGTGCTTCTTTACTTAACCAAGAGATTAATTTAGAACTTGCACAAAGTCTATTAAAAGAGCAAATACAAGAGAAAAAGGATAATATCAAGTTACCAGATATTATTTCACTTGTTGCAAATGAGTTAAATATAAAACCAAGTGATATCAAATCTAAGAAAAGAACAGCAACTGTTGCAAATGCAAGAAGAGTTGTAATCTACCTAGCTAGGGAGCTTACACACAATTCTATGCCAGATATTGCTAAGTTTTTAGGAATGAAAGACCACAGTTCTATTTCAAAAAATATTCAAAAAACAAATGAATTAATTGAAACAGATGAAAACTTTAAATTAATCATTCAAAATTTAAAAAATAAGATAATAAATTAAGGAGTAGTAAAAAAAGTTTTAGAGCAAAGTGTGAAAAGGTGTGAACTATTATCAAAATGTTTTCACTATATGAAAGTCCGTGTTTTTAGAGTCCGGTTTAATGTTTTCATCTTTTCACACTGTCTACTACTTCCACTACTTAATATAAATAAATAGGAGCTAATAAATGAAGTTCATAATTACAAAAAGTGTATTTGAGAATGTTATCTCATCAATGCAGCCATTTTTAGAAAAAAAAGATGCTAGTTCAATTACTTCACACATCTATTTAGAAGTAAATGACTCTAAACTAATATTAAAAGCTACTGACTATGAAATTGGACTAGAGTCTCAAATTGATTCAATAAGTGAAGCAATATATGGAAAAGCTACAGTTAATGGATCTAACTTACTAGGAATTATCAAAAGATTAAAAGATGCAGATATTATTATTGAAACTACAGATAATAATCTAATCATCAAACAAAACAAATCTACATTTAAACTTCCTATGTATGATGCTGATGAATATCCAAATCTAATATTAAATGAAAATCTAAAAGATTTAAATATTTCAACTATTAATTTTATTAATTCTATTAGAAAAATTACTCCATCTATAGATAACAATAATCCTAAGTTTGAATTAAATGGAGCATTAATTGATATTAAAAATTCTAAAATCAATTTTGTATCTACTGACACTAGAAGATTAGCTATTTCATTTTTAGAAAACATTTCGAATGCTGAAGGTCAAATTATAATTCCTAAAAAAGCAATTATTGAAATTCAAAAACTATTTTTAGATGATGCAAAAATTTCATTTGATGAAAACAATTTAGTAGTAACTTCTAACAACATGAAGTTCTTTACTAAACTAATAAATGGAAAGTTCCCAGACTATGAAAGAATTATTCCTCAAAGTTTAAAACACAATTTATCTATTCCTAAAAATATTTTAGTAGAATCAATTAAATTAGTTACATCATTATTTTCAAATATCAAAGTTACATTTAAACCAAACTCTATAATATTTGAATCTTTAGATGAAGATACAGAATCTAAAACTCAAATTGATATTGAGTTAAATATCGACCAAGAGTTTTATCTTGCAGTAAATGCAAAATATCTACTTGACTATTTAAGTCAAACAAACAACGAAAATGTAAAGATTGGATTTAACGAATCAAATTTACCATTCTATTTAGAAGATGAAAAATTCTATACAATCGTAATGCCAATCGTTTTAGAAAAATAATTTAAAGAAGGAAACCTATAATGAGTCAACCAGAATATGGCGCTAGTAATATTAAAGTTCTAAAAGGTTTAGAAGCTGTTAGAAAAAGACCAGGTATGTATATTGGTGATACAAACATCAATGGACTTCACCATATGGTTTATGAAGTAGTTGATAACTCTATTGATGAAGCAATGGCTGGCTTCTGTAGAAACATCAAAATTACTATGACTAAAGATCATTGGATTAGAGTAGAAGATGATGGTAGAGGTATTCCTACTGCTATGCACCCTACTGAAAAAATGAGTGCTGCAACTGTTGTTTTAACAGTACTTCATGCTGGTGGTAAATTTGATAAAGATACTTATAAAGTTTCTGGTGGTTTACACGGGGTTGGTGTATCTGTTGTAAATGCTCTATCAAAAGATCTTAAAATGACTATTTATAGAGAAGGAAAAATTCATTACCAAGAGTTTTCTTGTGGTATACCAAAAGCTCCTTTAGAAATAATTGGTGATAGTCCAAGAAAAACTGGTACTACAATTGAATTTTTAGCAGATGATTCTATATTTGAAGTAAATGCTTATGATTTTGCAACACTTGCAAAAAGATTTAGAGAAGTTGCTTATTTAAATCCATTTATTTCAATTACTTTAGAAGATGAAATTCATAAAGTAAAAGAAGTTTACCACTTTGAAGGTGGGTTAAAACAATTTGCTGAAGATTTAAATAAAGAGACTCCTGTTTCAGAAGCAGTTGCTTTTAGTGATAGAGTAGATGATGTTGAAGTAGATATTGCAGTAATGTATAACACAACTTTTACAGAAAAGACTCTTTCTTTTGTAAACAACATCCGTACAATCGATGGTGGTACACATGAAGCTGGTTTTAAAGCTGGTCTTACTAGAAGTATCGTTAAATATGTAAACAATAATGCAAATGCAAGAGAAAAAGATACAAAAATTACAGGTGATGATGTAAGAGAAGGTCTTATTGCAATTGTTTCTGTAAAAGTTCCAGAACCACAATTTGAAGGTCAAACAAAAGGAAAACTTGGTTCTTCTTATGTAAAACCAATTTGTCAAAAATTAACTTCAGAAGTATTAGATAAATATTTTGAAGAAAATCCTACTCAAGCAAAAGCTATTATGGAAAAAGCTTTAATGGCTGCAAGAGGTAGAGAAGCAGCTAAAAAAGCTAGAGATTTAACTAGAAAAAAAGATGCTATGACAGTTGGAACACTTCCAGGGAAGTTAGCTGAATGTCAAAGTAAAGACCCAGAAATTAGAGAATTATACCTGGTGGAAGGGGATTCTGCCGGTGGTTCTGCTAAGCAAGGTAGAGATAGAGTTTATCAAGCAATTTTACCACTTAAAGGTAAGATTTTAAATGTTGAAAAATCAAGACTTGATAAGATTTTAAAATCTGATGAAATTAGAAACATGATTACAGCCCTTGGTTGTGGTATTGGTGAAGATTTTGATGAAGAGAAAATTAGATATCACAAAGTTATTATTATGACGGATGCCGATGTTGATGGTTCTCACATTCAAACTCTATTATTAACATTCTTCTTTAGATTCTTAAGACCAATCGTTGATAAAGGATATTTATATATCGCTCAACCACCTTTATACAGATACAAAAAAGGTAAACATGAGAGATATTTAAAAGATGACACAGCATTATCAAATTTCTTAATTGAAAATGGTGTAGATAACTTTGAGTTTAATGCTTTAGGTAAAAATGATTTAGTTGATTTATTTAAAACAGTATCTAGATATAGAGGTATGCTAAATCAATTAGAAAAAAGATACTCTTTAATCTCTGTACTTAAGCACTTAATTGAAAATTCTGATTTAGTGAAATTAGATTATAACGCACTTTATGAAGTAGTTAAAGAGTTCTTAGAAAATAAAGGTTATAACATCCTTTCTAAGAATATTGCTGAAGATAGAATTCAATTATTTGTTCAAACAACTGAAGGTTTAGAAGAGCTTGTAATTGATGATGAACTATTTGCATCTCCATACTTCTCAGAAGCTACTTATATCTACAATAGATTAGTTGAAAGAGATATCTCTATGTTTGATGGAAGAGATTTAGTAGAAATTCTTGAAGAGATTGAAGGATTAGCTAAAAAAGGTGCATATATCCAAAGATATAAAGGTCTTGGTGAGATGAACCCTGAGCAATTATGGGAAACTACTATGACTCCTGAAGATAGAAGACTATTAAGAGTAACAGTAGAAGATGCAGAAGTTGCTTCTGATACATTCACACTATTTATGGGTGATGAAGTAGAACCTAGAAGAAACTATATCGAAGAACACGCAAAAGACGTAGAACACTTAGACGTATAAAAAGAGGGCTTTCGCCCTTTTTTATCTCCCCTATTTTTATATTTTTTATTTGGAGTTTTAATGAGAAAAAAGAGCTTTTTATCTTACGAAGCTAAACTTATCATTGCTATTGTAGCTATTTTATTACTTGTATTTTTACCTATTCCTTTACTGGATAATGTTTTAGGATTTAAAAATAGTTTAGTTTTATTTTATGAAGAAAATTTAGCTCACTATCCAATTTGGCTTCAAGTTGTGCCTTTTGTTTTACCTATTATTTTAATAGTTGCAATAAAACTTATTAGAAAAAATAGATCAAAATATGTGGAAGATAATTTCTATAATATCAAGTGGACTTGGACTTGGCACAAAAATGATATTGCTAATTTAGAGTGTTTTTGCCCTACTTGTGGGGAAAGTTTGTATTATGATGATACAACATCAAAGTTTACTTTAGAAGTTAGTAAGATAGATTTTATTTGTGATAAGTGCCAGAAAGTAATGGGTTCAATAGCAAATGAAAACAACAAACTAAACTCTTCTCAACTTGTAAAAAAAGAGATACAAAGATTAATTTATAGAAAACTAGCAGAAGATAAAAACCTTACAAATTGAAATAAAATCAAAACTTATTAAAAAAAAACTCTATACTTACACAAATTTAAAAAAGGTATTAAATGAAAATTTGTGGTATAGAGCTAAAAGCTAATAATATTATCCTATCAGTTATTGAAAATAAACAGTTCCAAGATATAAAAACAAAAAAACTAACACTTGAAGATGACGAAAAGCAAGAAGATATAAGAAAGTTTTGTAATGAGTTTTTACTATTTTTAGAGCAAGAGAATATAGAAAAAATAGTTATTAAAAAAAGAGCAAAAAAAGGTAACTTTGCAGGTGGTGCGGTTACTTTTAAATTAGAAGGTTTAATCCAACTAAATCCTCTTTGTGAAGTTGAACTTATATCTGCTCAATCAATTTCATCTTTTGAAAAGAAAAATGAAATAGAATATCCAAGCTCTTTAAAAAAATATCAAGAACAAGCATATTTATGTGCTTTATATGCAAGTTAAACTAGTTTAAAAATAAGTAAACTACTTGCCATAATAAACATTCCAAAAACTAAACCAGCAATAGTAGTGTGAGCATTTCCATATACTCTAGCTGCTGGTAATAATTCATCAAATGATATATATATCATTATTCCTGCTACTACTGCAAAAGTAATCCCAAGTGTTGCATCGCCCATAAGAGGTAATAATAAAAAATATCCTAAAACAGCACCAACAGGTTCAGCAAGTCCTGAAAGAGTTGCATACCAAAAAGCTTTTTTTCTCTCTCCCGTTGCATGATAAATAGGTAAACTAACAGCCATACCCTCTGGAATATTATGTATTGCAATAGCTAAAGCAATAGTTACTCCTAAAGTTAAACTATCAAGTGCAGAGATAAATGTAGCAAAACCTTCTGGAAAGTTGTGAATACCTATAGCTAAAGCCGTAAAAAGCCCTGTTCTTTTTAAAGCATTTGTATTTAGCATCTTATGGTCAGTTTTTAACTCTTTTAATTCTTGGTTAGATTTTGGTTCATGGGGGTTTACATCTTCAGGGATTAGTTTATCAATTATTGCACTTAAGGCAATTCCTAAAAAGAAGAAAACTAAAGTTAGTAATTCAGCATATGTAGCGTTTGAAAGAACTTGAGTAAATGAATCTTGAGCTTTCTTTAGGATTTCCATAAAAGATACATATATCATAACACCAGCAGAAAATCCCATACCAAGAGAAAGAATAGTATAGTTTTTCTCTTTTGAGAAAAATGCAAGGACTGCTCCTATACTAGTAGACAGTCCTGCAAATAGTGTTAATGAAAATGCAATTAAGTAATCCGTAAACTCAAGATTTTCCATTTTTAGTCTTTAAAAAGTTGTACTATTGAACAAAAATCCTCTTCCCCTCTTCCATCTTTTTTCATTTTTCCAAATAGTTCTTTTGGAACAGCTGCTGTATATAAAGGTTGATTCATACTATAAGCTAAATCTTGTAAAGTATGTAAATCTTTATAAATTGCATTATTTGAAAAATGAGGAGAGTAATCCTCTTCTAATAGTTTTTGTGTTTTTGCTTTAAGTACTAGTGATTGTCCACCACCTACTCCTAATATTTCAAGTAACTTATCTCTTGATATATCACAAGCGTCTCCTAAAGCACTACATTCTGCAATTGTAGCCATAAATGACCCTAGACATAGATTATTGATTAGTTTCATCTTAGAAGCCTTCCCTGGCTCTTTTAAATAGAATATTTCTTTACCAATTTTCTCTAAAAGTGCTTTACAAGATTCATATGTCTCTTTTTTACCTGAAGTAACAATTGTTACTAGTCCTTGTAATGCAGGAGCAACACTACCAAAAATAGGTGATTCTAAATACTCACCACCTTTTTCATCAATTACTTTATGGAAATTTAGAACTTGTTCAAAATGATTTGTTGTTAAATCAATGATTGTTTTACCTTCTAAGTCAGCCTCTAAAAGTCCATTTTCCATATTGAAAATATTTTCTACTGCATCTGATTCAAAAAGACATAAAATTACAATATCGCATTTTTCTATTAAGTCTTTTGGTGACTTTGCAATTTTATATCCTAAATCTTCTACTTTTGAACGTGTTCTGTTGTAAACTACCAGCTCTTCATTCATGTCTGTTAATCTTTTAGCAACAGCAGTTCCAAGGTTTCCTAATCCTATAAATCCTAAGGCCATAAAAACTCCTCTTTTTTAGATGATTATAATAAAAAAAATTAAAAACTATCTATAATTATGAAGCTAGCTATAAATAAAAGAATCAGCCCACATATTTTTTCTACTTTATTTGAGTATTTTTCAAGAAAGGATTTACTTTTTTTGCTAGTAACCAAGTAGACTATAAAAATATCCCAAAGTAGTACAGCTACAAACATCCAAAGAGCATAAAAAGTTTGAACAAACAGTGGTGTAATACTATTTATAGAAATAGAAAACATTGTAAAATAAAAAATTGAGTTTTTTGGGTTTAAAATAGCTGATAAAAAGCCCATAGAAAAGTATTTGATTAGATTTTTTTGTTTTTTACTTTTTATCTCTTCTTTTGAAAAAAGTTCTCTTTTTTTTGTTCTTAAAAGCATAAAAGCTATATAAATTAAATACAAAGAACCAAGTAGTTTTATCACTAAAAAAATATTTTCATTCTCTTTGATTAAAGAGATTCCTAAAAGTGCTAAAAGTATATATACTAAGTTGGCAATTGCAATTCCAAATGAAGTTACAATCCCTGAGAGCTTTCCATATTTTGAAGAGTTTGAAAGAATGATAAAAAAATCAACACCAGGACTTAATAGAGCAACAAAATGTGCAAGGGCCAAAGTTATAAAGCCACTTAAATATATTTCCATTTACTTCCTTTTTTGCAATTATAAAAAGAAGTTAGAAATAAATCTTGTATAAAATTGAGTTAAATAAAGTTTTTTCTATATTCGTGTGGTGTAGTTGCAACTATATTAAAAAAGTTTCTATGAAAGTGGCTTTGGTCAACAAACCCACACTCCAATGCAGTATCTACAATAGTAACACCCTTTTTTAATAGCTCTTTAGAGTAATTGATTTTGATATTTAAAAGATATTTGTGGGGAGTCATATTCATATTTGCTTTAAAAAGTCTAATTATATAAAAAGGGTTTAGACTAAATTTTTTTCCTAACTCTTCTAAGGATATATTCTCTTTGAAATTCTTTTTTAAATAGTCACATATTAGGTCAAAGTTTTTATCTTCTATTTTTTCTTTGTTATAAGAGATATCATTTTCAAACAGTTTTGTAAAAACTTCTATTAACTCGTTTTCTTTTTCTTGAACTGTTATCTTTGAAAAAAGTAGTTCGCACAAATTTTTAAACTCTTTATAAAAAGAAGTGCTATTTAATAAAGACTTGGGATAGTTTTGAAAAGAAGTTATTTGTTCAGAGATAGTTTTTTGTATCTCATAACACCATTTTTTATCTAAATAGAGCATATAGTACTCATGATTTTGTTTTGATAAGGCATTACAAGAGTGGATTTCATTTGGATTTACAATAGCAATAAGACCTTTTTCAAAATCATATTTCTTTTCTTTATTTGTATAAATACTTTTTCCTTTGATATTTATACCTATTGAAAAGCTTTCATGTATATGTTCTTTGTAATGATTGCCACTATTTGAGTGACGTAATTCTAAAAATGGTAGTTTATCATCAATAAAAATTTTTGTGAATTTTTTTTCTTCTTTTATCTTTTTGCCTTTTATTTAGTAAGCTAGTTATATCAAAATAATATTTAGAAAAAAAGTAAGTATTTTTATAAAAAATAAAATTGATTATTTTTTATACTTTTTACTCCTTGTAATCATTTTGTAATCGTAATATATTATATTAATTTTCCAAAAAATCACTAAAAAATATATAAAAATAGCATAAACGTAGCATTTTATGGGCTATTTGGCTATTTTTTATAACACTAGTTTTTATTTTTAATTTTTTCTTAAAATTACATTAATATAATCTTTAATATTACTTAAAAAGGATAAAGCATGAGTTTATTACGAAGACCTTTAGAAGAACAACTAGAGTTGGCAAATAGTACCTCTTGTGAAGACTTATTATGGGAACTACATAGATCTCCATATATGAATGTTAGAAGAGCAGTTGCTAGAAATAGTCATATAAATTCTAAAATTGCAGATAGACTTATAGCTGATCCTGTTTTAAATGTTAGCTATATGGCAAAACTTAGTTCAAAAGCAAGCACTGATAGAGAGTTTAAAACAACACTAACTAAATGTGTTTTATGTGAGAAAAGCGAACTAAATCTTAATTGTACTGAGTGTGACAATTTTTGCAATAAAATGTATGAAAGTAACTAAAAGAGTGCTTTTTTACTTACATTGATTACAATTTAGATATATATTTAAAAAAAAACTTAAAAAGTGACCTATCTTTAAAATAGCTTTAAAAATAAGAGTACTATAATTATTTATATTTTTTAAAAGGCTAAAAGATGGGAGCACTTCAAAAACCAGTAGAAGAACAGATTGAACTTGCAATAAATTGTGATGATTTTAATACTTTATGGGAACTACATAGATCTCCATATATGAATGTTAGAAGAGCAGTTGCTAGAAATAGTCATATTGATTCTAAAATTGCAGATAATTTAATAGCTGACCCAGTTTTAAATGTTAGCTATATGGCAAAACTTAGTTCAAAAGCAAGTACAAATAGAGAGTTTAAAGCAGCACTTACTGATTGTGTAGTTTGCGAAAAATGTGAGCTTGGTATTGACTGTTTAGAGTGTGAACGAGAAAAAAACAAAATGCTAAACTACTGATTTTTTAATTGTTAAATATATACCTATAAGTATTAAAGCTGTTGATACTAAAAGTGTTATAGTTATTGGTTCATTTAGTAATATAATACTTAAAAATATAGCTACAATAGGAACTATTAGCTGTATTACTCCAGCAGTTAAAATAGAGATATTATCTAAAACCTTATACCAGATTACATATCCTATTGCAGAAGTAATTGCACCAGATAGGAAACTTAAAATAAGACCATCTATATTTATCTCTATATTTATTGGAAAAACTAACAGATAAATAAGTAAAAAAGGAATGGTTTTTAGGAAGTTTTCATTTGTATCCTTTAAAGCATTTTCTGATTTTTTTCCTAAAATTGTATAAACTCCCCAACTAATACCTGCAAGGCTTATTAGAATAAATCCTTCCATAGAAATAGTAAAATTATCCCTTGGATAAAAAAGATATAGAAGTCCTAATAAAGCAGTTAGTATTCCAAAAGTTTGTTTGAAACAGATTTTTTCTTTATTCATAACTGCATAAAAGGTTATTGTTAGTTGAACAAAAGCAAAAAGAATTAGAGTCCCAAGTCCTGCATCAAGGTTTATATAGGCATATGAAAAGGTAATTGCATATAAAAAAAGAAAAAAGGCACTAGTCCAGTTTTTATTTAGAGTTATATCAATAGCTCTTTCTTTTAGGGACACTATAAAAAATAGAGTCAATGCTGCAAAAACAAGTCTTAAAAAGGTAAAAGAGTAAGCATCAGCATAGTGATTTACAATTGCAAGCTTACACAAAATAGAGTTTGAAGCTAAAAAGACTAGTGCTATGATATTAAGTAATATGATACTTGGGGTTTTTGTTAAATCTTTACTCATAATTAATACTTAAATGTTGGATTGTTTTTAAAAAATAGTTCAGTTGAACCGTTTTGCTCACCTCTTTTTATAAGTAAGGATCTTGTGATTCTAAACCCATGATTTAGTGCAGTAGCAATAGAACCACCTGTATTAAAGGCAACATCTCCTGCTACATACATACAAGGAAGATTGGTTTCATTATATTCATCATAAATAGGTTTGCCTTCTTCATCCATCTCTATGCCTACTTTTTTCAAGAAATCAACAGGAGCAGTACCACCAATAGCATAAATGACTCTATCATAAATAGTATGGTAACCATCATTGAAGTTTACCTTTACGCTACCATCATCATTTTCAATTGATTCAATATCTGTATTTAGCCTAAGTCTTAGCTTTTCTTGACCATTGTATTTAAATAAAGTCTCTTCATTTTCTGGATTTAGTCTTGTAAACTTCTCTTTTCTATAAACTAATGTAACTGTGTTACCTTCTTCAGATAAACTACAAGCATACTCTACAGCAGAGTTTCCACCACCTACTACAAGTAGTTTTTCATTTTTGCTACATTTATCTAGATTGAAATTTACATACTCTTTTAGGGAAAAAGGAATTTTGTATTCTGGTTTATTGGGTTTACCCATCTTACCAATAGTTACTACAACACATTTTGCTATAAAAACTTTTGTTGAAGTTTGTATAGTAAAAGTGTTAGTATTTTCATCTTTAGTTATATTTTCTACTTCTGTATTAAAAGCAGTATCAATTTTATCTTCATCAAGTAGTTGATCAAAAAAGTCTAAAGTAGTCTCTTTCGTTCCATCCATAAAAGGAATACTTCCTTCTATATCAACAACTTGACCCTTCCAGTTTCTATCAACTCTTTTGTTTTTCTTGTAAAATCTTCTTATGGTGCTTGAATGATTATCTGCTTTATCTAAAAGTAAAATATTTTCTATACCATGAACAGCAGCTTCTACTGCTGTACCTATTCCACCTGGACCACCACCTACAATAGCTACTTCATATATTTTTTCCATAAGTAAACCTTTGATGTGAAATAAATAATATATATCTTAACATAACTTATACTATTAGTGTACAATTTTGACATCTTTTATATAAAAAAATTTGTAAGTATAGTTTGGATAAAATATCTTTTAATATAAAAAAATTTAAAAGGTATATTTAATGAAATATGGTGAAAAAGAGATTGTAGAATTTGACATTAACAATGAAGAGCATTATTGGCCAAATAAAAACAAAAAAAACTATATCATTGATATTGAACTTCCAGAGTTCATGGCAAAATGTCCAAGAAGTGGATATCCTGATTTTGCAACAATCAAACTTCAATATACTCCAAATGAAAAAGTTATTGAGTTAAAAGCATTAAAACTTTATATCAACTCTTTCATGCTTAGAGAAGTGTCTCATGAAAACTCTGCAAATGAGATTTTTGATACTCTATATGAAAAGTTACAGCCAAGATGGATGAAAGTTATTGCAGACTTTAAACCAAGAGGTAATGTTCACACTGTTATTGAAATTGATAGTGACAAAATGTAAGGAAAAATTCTTTGGAGAGATTAGTTACAACAGCTCAAGCTGCACAAATACTTGGACTATCACTTCAAGGAGTTCATTATAGAATTAAGAAAAATCAACTTAAATCTATAAAAAAGTCTGGTAAAACATATGTTTATATTCCTGAGCATATTCAAGACCAGACTAGTTATGAAGAACCAAAAGTAGAATTGAAACAAGAGACTTTTAATGGCTATGAAGAAGTTATTAAAGTAAAAGATGAGCAAATTGACCTTCTAAAAAAGTCAGTTAAATGGATGAAAAAACAGTACTCATCTGAAATATATAGACTAGAAAAAAATCAAAAAAGAATTATCACAGTATTTAATAGAGAAATTGAGCTTTTACAAAGTGCATTTAATGAGATGCGTTCTATCTACAAGCAACCTCAGATTGAAACGGTTCAGCAAACACAAAATAATGAGGAAGAAAAAGAGAGATTTATCTCTTTATTAGAGTTTACTCTATATTTAAAAAAGCACAATAAAAGCGAAAAAGATATAAAACTTATAATTTTAAAAGCTATACAACAAAAAGATTCAAGATTTATTTATAATCGAAAAGATAAAAAACTGTTGATTTTAAATGAAGATTTTTCTGATTTGATTTAAAAAAGAAGTGCTAAAAAGCACTCTTCTCCAGATACCCAAACACACCATAGATAAAGGTGCCTTGCTGTGTTCCCACCCTGGGGCATTGTCTTTAAAAACGATTGTAAAGGTCTAAAGAAGAGCATCAAAAGTACCTAGATACTCTTTGTGCTCATCTTTGAAGAATGCAATTATATCTTTACAAAACTTAAAACTTCTGTAAATATTTAAGTTACTAGGAAAGTTTCTAGGAGTATAATTCCGCTTTTAAAAATTATGTGAAAGAGAATTGAGTTGACAAAAGATTTTAATTTAGTTGGATTAGTATCCATCATCTTCGCCATGTTTATTTGGGGAAGTTCATTTATTGCACTAAAAGCAGCAATGGTAGATTTAGGTGAATATACTGTTATTTTTATAAGAATGGCTGCTGCATCATTGTGTTTTATATTTTTTATAAAAAGGTTTTTAAAATACGATTTTACAAAACGTGATATTCAATTAATCCTATTACTTGGATTTTTTGAGCCATGTTTATATTTTGTATTTGAAGCAAAGGCTTTATTATATACCTCTGCTTCACAAGCAGGAATGATTACATCGCTTATGCCTTTAATGACAGCTATGGCAGCAGGTTACTTCTTAAAAGAGATTATCTCTAGGCAGTTGTTATTTGGTTCGGTTGTAGCTATGATAGGTGTTGTTTGGTTAAGTGTTCAAGCAACTACAACTGAGTCTGCACCAAATCCTATGCTTGGAAACTTTTTAGAGTTTTGTGCAATGGCTTGTGCTACAGGTTATACTTTGGTTGCAAGGTATTTAAGTGAGAAGTTCTCTGCACTGTTTATAACAGCAATTCAAGCATTTATTGGTTTTGTATTTTTCTTACCATTTTTTATTTTTGAGCTAAGTACAAAAGAGATGACTTTCTCTGTTGAAGCTGTTTCTTGGTCTATTTATTTAGGTATAGTGGTTACCTTATTAGGATATGGACTTTTTAACTTTGCTTTAACTAAAATAGAAGCGTCAAGAGCTGCAATGTTTGTAAATTTAATACCAATTTTTACGCTTATTTTGGCTTTTTTAATTTTAGGAGAGAAGTTAACAACTACAGAGTTAGTAGCAAGTGCTACAATTTTATTTGGAGTTATAATTTCACAAATCACAGTAAAAAGATTTAAAAGAAGAAAAATTTGATTTATCTAACACTATTTATTTCAGCCTTTATTTCAGCAACTTTATTTCCTTTAGGAAGTGAGGCTTTGTTGGTTTATAATATCAATGAAGGCTATAATTTAGTGTATCTTCTAGCTTTTGCAACTGTAGGAAATGTTCTTGGGTCTTTACTTAACTATTTTATAGGATTAAAAGGCGAAGAGTATTTAGAAAAGAAATCATATTTAAAAGAAGAGAAAATAAAGAGGTATAAAGAGTTTTTTGATAAATATGGAGCTTACTCTTTACTTCTTTCTTGGGCACCTATTATTGGTGACCCTTTGACTTTAATAGCAGGTGTTTTTAAATATGATTTAAAAAAGTTTTTATTCTTAGTTTTTATTGCTAAGTTCTTTAGATATCTATTTTTAGCAATAGCAACTTTGTATTTTGTTAGTTAGTTTTTTCTATTGTTAGAAAAAAATTCTTTAGAAAGCTTCTAATTTCCTCTATAGAGGTTGTTTCTTTCTCATTTAATAGTGAGATATGGAAAAAGCCTATAAATGAGTTTAATAAGCCTCTAGTTAAGTTTCTAGCCTCTTTTATAAAGAGTTCTTGTTTAATGCCCTCTTCTACAAGAGAATTTATAACTTCAAGGTGTTCTTCATATATCTTTTTTAAAAAGTTTTTAAAAGTCTCCTCTTCTTCATAGTGGCTAAGTCCTGCAAAAATATTTAAAATAGTTCTATAGTTTTTAAACTCTTTTGTATAAACCATTGTAAAAAAACACTCAAACTTATCTTTTAAATTCTCTTTTTGTTTTACTTCTTTTTCGGTTTTCTCTTTCCATTGCTCATAAAGACCTTCTGTTAACTCTAAAATAATATCTTCTTTATTTTTGAAGTATTCATATAAAGTTCCTTTAGCAATATTTGATTGTTTTGCTAAAGAAGTTACAGTAAGGTTTTGATAGTTTGTATTTAAAAAGGCATCAAGGCACGACAGTGCCATGCACCGTCGTTTTTCTTGTTTTTCTTCTTTTGTCATTTATGACTCTTCACTCTTTTTTTAGATAGCTTTGAAATAAGAATAAAGAACAGAGGAATAAATACAATTGCAATAAATGTTGCAGCTAACATTCCCCCAATAACTCCTGTACCAATAGAGTGTTTACTAGCAGCCCCTGCTCCATTACTAATAGCTAATGGTAAAACACCTACTGTAAAGGCTAAAGAAGTCATAATAATTGGTCTTAATCTTACTTTTGCAGCTTCTAAAGCAGCATCAATTAAGTTGAAACCTTCTTTTTGTTTTTGAATAGCAAACTCTACAATTAAGATGGCATTTTTAGCTGCAAGACCTGCAAGAACTAAAAGTCCAATCTGGAAGTAGATATTGTTATCAAGTGCTCTTAAATTTGTTGCTAAAATTGCCCCAAATACTGCAAATGGAACAGCTAAAACAACTGAAATAGGTAGTAACCATCTTTCATATAAAGCACATAAAATTAAGAATAAGAAAACAAGTCCAAATACAAATGCCATAGCAGAACTTCCACCTACTTGTTTCTCTTGATAAGCTGAACCTGTCCAACTAATAGTATATCCTGATGGTAATACTTCATTTGCCACTTCTTCAATAGCTTTTAATGCATCCCCAGAACTATATCCAGCTGCTGGTTGTCCTGATACTTTTGCTGCTTGGAAAAGGTTAAATCTTTCAACAATATCAGCACCAACTACTTTTTTATAAGAGATAAATGAGTTAATAGGAAGTAGTTCTCCATTATTTGCTCTTACAAAAATCTCTTTAAAGTCTTCAATATTATTTCTATACTCAGAATCAGCTTGTAAATTTACTCTATATGTTCTTCCATAAAGTGAGAAGTCATTTACATAAAAGCTTCCATATGTAGAAGTAATAGTGCTATAAATATCGTTTAGGTTTACACCTTTTGCTTTTGCTTTTTCCACATCTACATCAACTTTATATTGAGGAATTGTTGCAGATAAAGATGTTCTAACACCAATTAACTCGGGTCTAGTTTTTGCTTTTTCAAGTATTTGATTAACTACTTTTCCTAAATCTTCAACACTACCACCAGTTCTATCTTGAACATACATATCAAATCCACCAGTAATACTCATCCCCATAATTGGAGGTGGAACAACGGCAAATGAGAAACCTTCACTTGTACCCATAAGTTGTTTAGAGAATTTTCCTAGAAGTGCTTGGGCACCCTGCTCTTCATTTGGTCTTTCACTCCAGTCTTTTAGTTTAATAATTGTTGCAACTGTATGTGTTCTTTGAGCTGATGTTGTAAAGTCATACCCTGCAAGAGTAATGATATTTGCAACATTCTCATCTTGTGAAACAATTGCATTTGTCTCCTCTGATAACTCTAAAGATTTTGATAAAGAGTAACCAGGAGGGTTAAATCCAAATACAAAAATAGTACCTTGGTCTTCTTGCGGAACAAGTCCAGTTTTCATAGATTTAAACATATCATATGAAACAAAAATAAGACCAGCATAAAGTAAAATAGATATTAAAGAGAATCTAATAGTCTTTTTAACTAAGTATGAATACCCTTCAGTTGCTTTATCAAACATGTTGTTAAACCATTTAAAGAAACCTTTTGGTTCATGTTTTCTATTTTTTAATATCTTTACACATAATGTTGGAGTTAATGTTAAAGCAACAAAACCAGAAATCATTACTGAAATAACAATAGTAATGGCAAACTGTCTATACATCTCTCCACTTAAACCACCCATAAAGGCAACAGGTATAAAGATAGCACCAAGAACTAAAATAATAGCAATTAAGGCTCCTGTAACTTCTTGCATGGCAATAAAGGCAGCTTCTTTAGGGGTTTTACCCTCTTCCATATGCCGTTCAATATTTTCAATTACAATAATGGCATCATCAACAACAATACCAATAGCTAATACAAGTCCAAATAGTGTTAGTAAGTTGATACTAAAACCTAAAACATACATACCAGCAAAAGCACCTACAATTGAAATAGGAACTGCAATAAATGGAATTACTGTAGCTCTCCAGTTTTGTAAGAATAAATACATAATTAAAATAACTAGAATTAAAGCTTCAATAAAAGTTTTTACAACCTCTTCAATAGAAGCAGAAATAAAGTCTGTACTATCGTATGGAATACTATAAGTCATATCTTGTGGGAAGTTCTTTTGAGCTTCTTCTAAAGATCTTTTAATAGCATCTGCTGTTTCAAGTGCATTTGCACCACTTTGTAAGAAAATACCAATAGGAATAGATGCTGCATTGTTTAATCTTGTTTCAACACTATAATCAGCTGCTCCAAGTTCAATAGAAGCTACATCTTTTAGTTTTAAACTACTTCCATCTTCATTTGCTCTAATAACAATATCACCGAATTGATTTGCATTTTCAAATCTTTTTGGAGTTTGAATTGTATATGTATACATCTGTTTATTCGCAATTGGTTCTGCTGCAATTTTACCTGCTGCATATTGGTTATTTTGTTCTTTAATTGCAGCAATTACATCAGTTGTAGCAAGTGAGTATTTAGATAACTTACTTGGGTCCATCCAGATTCTAATAGAGTAATCTTTTGCACCAAAGATGATAGCATCCCCTACTCCATTTACCCTT
Source organism: Arcobacter sp. F155 (assembly GCF_004116455.1). Taxonomy (NCBI): domain Bacteria; kingdom Pseudomonadati; phylum Campylobacterota; class Epsilonproteobacteria; order Campylobacterales; family Arcobacteraceae; genus Arcobacter; species Arcobacter sp. F155. Next base: position 123,376 of record NZ_PDJU01000003.1, on the reverse strand, counting down.
TTTAATGATTCAACCATATTTAAAAGAGCATAGTTTGATAAGTATACTGAGTCATAAGTATCATTTGGAGATTGAAGCATAATAAACATAAGAATACTTGGACTTCTTTCCCCTACAACAACACCTTGTCTTTGTACTTGTTCTGGCATTTTTGCTAAAGCTGCTTGAACTCTATTGTTTACATCAATCTTTGCAGAGTCTGGGTCAGTTCCAACTTCAAAAAATACATTAATATTTAATCTTCCACTATCTTCTGCAACTGAGTTCATATAAAGCATGTTTTTTGCACCATTGATTTTCTCTTCTAAAGGTGCAGCAACAGTTTTTGCAATAGTATCAGCACTTGCTCCTGGATATGAAGTACTTACAATAATTTGAGGTGGTAAAACTCTTGGGTATTGTTCAATTGGTAGGTTGAACATAGAGATTAATCCAGTAAGGAATATTACAATAGATAACACACCTGCAAATACTGGTTTTTTTATAAAAAATGAAGAAATCATAACTATTTCTCTTTATTTACAATTTGAACTTTTGTATTAGGTCTTAGTTTTGCAAGGTTACTAATTACAATTTGTTCATTTACTTTTAAACCATCTTTTATAACTATTCCTTTTTCAACTAAACTTCCAGTTTTTACAGGTCTAACTTTTGCAATGTTATTTTCATCAAGTACATAAACCATACTTGTTTTTGCAGTTTTTAATACAGCATTTTCAGGAATAATAAAAACCTCACCTAAAGAAAGATTTGTTAGTTCAACTTTTGTAAAGTTACCTACAACAAGCTCATTATTAGGGTTTTTAAACTTAGCTCTTAAAAGTAAAGTATCAGTATTTGAATCAATAGTTGGAGCTATGAAATCTATCTCGCCACTATTATAAGTTTTACCATTAGCAAGTAAGTTAACTTTTACTTTATCAGCTCTAATTTGACCAAGGAAACTATCCATATCATCTTTTGGTAAAGAGAACTCAGCATGAATAGGATTTGTGTTAGTGATAGTTATTAAGTGTGAATTTGCAGCACTTGAACCTACTAAATCCCCAATACTATGTTTTTTAAGACCTACAATTCCATCAATTGGAGCTTTTACATTTGTATAGTTTAAATTAATTTGTGCTTCTTTTAATGCAGCCTTTGAGCTTTCATATTGAAATGTATAGTCATCAAAAGTTTGATTACTAATAGATTTTGATTTAAATAAAGCCTTAGCTCTTTCATAATCTTTTTTTGCTTTTGTAAAGTTTGCTTTTTTCATATTTAGGTTTGCTAAATAGATATCTGGCTCAATTTTATAAAGTAGTGTTCCTTTTTTTACAAAATCACCTTCATTGAAGTACTTCTTTTCTAATGCCCCAGAAACTCTAGCCATAATATCTACTTGCTCATAAGCTTTTAAAATTGTTGGATAAGTTTTATTTGTTGTATTATTCTCTTTATTTACTTTAAAAACTTGAACAGGTAAGGCAGGTTTCTGAGGTGAAGTTTGTTGTTTTGTGTCCTTTGCTTCCCCTTGAAAACATCCTGTAAAACCTACAACAGCAATAGTTGTAAGTAGTAATATTTTTTTACTCGTTGATTTTATCATCTAATATAATCCTTTAAATTTTCTCCACTGTGGTAGATAATATTTGCTTTTTTTATTTCTAAGTCATATTTTGCAAACTCTAATAGACTCATTGCATCGTATTTTTCACTTAAAGCTTCAAGATATGCAACATTTTCAATTAAACCATTTTCATATTTTGATTTAATTACTTCATAAGCACTTGTTGCAGCTTTTAAACTTGCATTTGCTGATTTTACTTTTAGTTTTGCAATATTAAATGCTCTTTGAGCTAATTGTAAATCAGTGTTTGCTCTATTTCTTTCATACTCATATCTTGATTTTAGACTTAAGTATTTTTTGTATTGTGCTTCATATCTATTTTTTGTTTCTCCAAAAGAGAAAAGGTTCCACTTCATATTTACAGAAAATATGTTTTGGTCTTCAATAGATTCATAGGCAGAATTGTCGTAGTTGTAGTCATAGTCTGTATATGTGTTGTCTAAAGTGATAGTAGGAAGGTAACCACTTTTTTCAACTTTTGCATTATCAAACTGTGCTTTTACATCATATTCTAAAGCTTTGATATCTGCTCTTTGAGAGTCTTGTGTCACTTGATAATCTTTTATCATAGAACCTTCTGAGATAGATATCTTTTTCCCAGTTATATACTCAAGGTTAGATAAAATAGTTTGTAAATCAAGTTCAATTGAGTGTAGGTTTACATTTTCACTCTCTACTCTTGAAATGATTTTTTCTACTTCATCTTTCGTTGTACTTCCAACAGCTAAAAACTTAGATAGTCTCTCTTCTTGTGCTTTTAATTGGTCTATTTGCTTTAATTTTGCTTCTTTTTGAGCTAATAAAGCAAGATAGTTAAAGTAATAAGATGAAACATCTAAAGCAATTTGGTTTTTTGATGAATTTAAGCTCTCTTGAGAACTTTTGATGTTACTTCTATATTTGCTAAAAGTATTCGATCTTTTATTTCCATCATATAAAACAAAATTTATGCTTGCTGAACTTCTTATTCCATCATTTGGAACACTTGGTGTTTCTTCATTTGTATTTGAATAAGTGGCACTTACATCTAGTTTTGGGTAGTAAGAACTCTTTACACTTTCGTACTCTTTTTTTATTGAGTCTGTATCATATTCATAAGAGTTGATAAGTTGGTTTTTTAATGATAACTCAACTAACTCATCTAGGTTTTGACCTAATAAAATAAGAGGTAAAAACATTGCTAATATTGATTTTTTCAAATAGCCTCCTTTTATCTTTCCAGAAAGATATCATATAAAAACTTAAAACTATCTTTCTAGAAAGATAAAAGATTTTAATTAACTTTGTGTTAAAATTCTTTCATGGATAAACAATATATAGAAAAATTTTTTGAAAATATGAAGCAAAAAGAGGGTTATGATGTGTTTAATATCTCATTACCTATTACTTTAATTTACAAACACAACTTTAATAAGAATGAGCAAATGTTTAAACAAAAGTATAATTTGATTCATTCAGATGTGGATGTTTTGGCTTCTTTATACTTTAATGGTAAAGAGTTATCACCAACAGAGTTATACTCAGCTATTATCTTTTCTTCAGGAGGAATGACAAAGGTTCTTAAAAAGTTAGAGTCTTTAGGTTATATCTCTAGACAAGCAAACCCAAACGACAAAAGAAGTATGCTTGTTAAATTAGAAGAGAAAGGTGAAAAGGTTTTACTTGATTGTTTAGATGATTTAATAGAGTTAAAAAAAGAGACCTATGAAGCATTAACTGAACAAGATAAAGAGGATTTAAAAAGAATTTTACAGAAAGTTACTCTAAGTCTTTCATAAAATGTATACAAAGTATACTACTAACTTATAATATAAGCAGATTTCTTAAGGAGGCTTTTAAAGAAGTTATAATAAATTTTAATACTAAATTTACTTAGGAATTAAAATGTGCTTTAAAAGAGTTTTTCTATTTTTTTTACTTTTCCTTTCAACTCTTTACGCACAAGCTTTTAATAAAGCAGAAAAACAGTGGATTTCCGAAAATCCAGTTGTCTCAATCTCTATGCTTAATAACTTTGAACCCTTTTCCTATGAGTTAAGAAATAAACATAAGGGTTTTTCTTTAGATGTTTTAAAAATAGTAGAAGAGATAAGTGGTTTAAAATTTAAAGTAGAGACCACTAGATGGTCCGATGCTCTATCTAAGTTCAAAGAAAATAAAGTAGATGTAATAGCTGATATCTCTTTTACAGAAGAAAGAACAAAATACGCAGCATATACAAGTGCTTATTATGAGATACCAACTTTTATTTTTGGACTAAAATCAAATAAAGAATATAAAAATAATGATAGTTTAATAGGTAAAACTATTGCAGTCACAAGAAGTACCTTCTATGTAAAGCAGCTAAAAGAGCTTGGTATGAAGGTTTTAGAATTAGATACAAGTTTTGAAAAAGCTCAAGCTGTAGTTACAGGAAAAGCTGACTATTTCTTAGCTTCATATACAACAGGACAAAAAGCAATAAGTGATAATACTTTTTATACATTACAAGTACTTGGAGAATTTACTGCTATTAAAAAAGAAGACCTGAGATTTGCAACCCATAAAGAGAACTCTATCTTAAGAGATATTCTAGAAAAGTCTTTAAAAAGAATAGAACCAGAGGAGTTTTCTTATTTAGCAAAAAAATGGATAAACAATAACAGATTTGATAGCCAAATAGATTTTACAGAAGAAGAAGTAGCTTTTATAAGAGCTAATCCAATAGTAAAATATAGCGAAGTAAACTGGAAGCCTTTATCAATTATCGAAGATAATAAGATGAAAGGTATTATGGGAGAGTATTTAGATCTTGTTGCGCAAAGAACAGGTTTAAAGTTTGAGTTTGTCCCTTCAAAATCTTGGCCCTATGTTTTAGAACAGTTCAAAGAAGGAAAAATAGATTTAGTTCCTGGAGTTGGTTCAAGTCCCCAAGAAAAACAGCTAGGTCTAATCTCAAATAGATACGCAAAATACCCTTTTGTAATAGTAACCGACGATAGATATACTTATTTAGAGAGTTTAATGGATTTAAAAGATGCCGTAGTTGCAGTTCCTAAATCCTATACAAGTTATAATTTTATAGTAAAAAACTATCCTGAGATGAATCTTCTAATAACAGAAGATATTCCAGAAGCTTTAATTGCTGTAGAAAATGGAAAAGCAGACGCTTTTGTAGGGCATATTGCAACTTCTTTATATTATATTTCTGAACTTCACCTAAAGAATTTAAAGGTTGCAGGAACTACAATCTTTGATATAGAACATCACTATTTAATACAAAAAGATATGCCTGTATTACTTTCAATAATCAATAAAGCCTTTAATTCTATCTCTTTACAAGAGAGAAAAGATATAAATGCAAATTGGATTCAAACAACTGTTGTTGAAAAAAAGATTGATTATAAGTTAGTATTTTTAGTTTTCTTTTCTTTTATAATTATTCTAGCTGTTTTTGTTTATAGGCAAAACATATTAAAAAAATATAATGAAAGACTAAAAGATTCATATGCAGATATAGAAAGTATTATGAATTCAACTATGGAAGCTATTTTAATCACTGAAAATAGAAAGTGTATTGAAGTAAATGATTCTGCTGTTAAGCTATTTGGTTACTCATCAAAAGAAGAGATGATTGGGCAGGATTTATTAAATTTTATTGCAAAAGATTATAGAAAACTTGTAAAAAGTAAAATTACTGCAACTGTAAAAGAGCCATATGAGTTAGAGATTTTAACTGCGAAAGGAAAAAATATCCAAACACTAGGGAAGGGTGCTAACTTAAAGCTTAGTGGTAAAAATGTAAGAATCTCTTCAATCATTGATATTACAGATATAAAGAGTAAAGAAAGACTTTTAATAGAGCAGTCAAAAATGGCAGCTTTAGGTGAGATGATAGGACATATTGCCCATCAATGGAGGCAGCCTTTAAGTGTGATTACTGTTGTTGCTACTAGTTGGGAAGTTTATGATGAATTAGGAACCTTAGATAAGAAAAAAGTTTTAGAAGAGGGGAAACTTATCTTATCAAATGCTAAATATTTATCTCAAACAATTGATGATTTTAGGCAGTTTATAAAAGGTGAAAACTCATCATCTAGATTTAATGTAAAAGATTTAATTGGCAATCTAACAAGGCTTGTAAATCCTTCTATTCAAAATGAACAAATAACTTTAGTTTTAAATAATAGTATAGATAGAGAATTATTAGGTGGACAAAATAATCTTCTTCAAGCTTTAATAAATATTATTAATAATTCTATTGATGCGTTAAAACAACAAAAAAATGAAAAATTTATATTCTTAGATGTAAAAGAAAATGAAGATAAAAAAGTTCAAATAATTATAAAAGATAATGCAGGTGGAATTGATAAAAATATAATAGACAAAATATTTGAACCTTATTTTACAACTAAGCACCAGTCACAAGGTACAGGGCTTGGACTTTATATGACTTATAGTATTATAGAAAAAGCAAATGCTTCAATAAAAGTTGAAAATTGTGATTATATTTATAACAAAAAAAAGTATAAAGGTGTTACGTTTACTATTACATTTCAGTGACAAAAAACTCATTTTTAGTTAACTTACAATCATAATTTGATAGAATTAATCACTTTAAATCAAGGATTGACTCTTGAATATTAGAATACTATTACTAATAACACTTCTCACAAGTTTTCTTTTTGCTAACAATCAAAAAAAAATTATTTATTTAACACCAGATATGTCTATCCCTTTTTGGCAAATAATAGCTAAGGGTGTAAAACAGAGCAGTACTAACTTATCTTATGATTATGAAGTGTTTAGTGCAGATAATAGTTCAAAAAAAGAGTTACAAAATACAATCAAAGCAATCAAAGCAAAACCTGCAGGAATTGTAATCTCTCCCACAAACTCTTCAAACTGCGTAACAGTTTTAAAACTTATCAAAAAAGCAAATATTCCTGTAGTTATTGCAGATATTGGTACTGATGCTGGTGAATATTTATCTTATATCTCTTCAGATAACTTTGAAGGGGCATATAAACTTGGTAAACATTTAACTAAATTTATGAAACAAAAAGATATCACTGAAAGTAGTGTTGGAATAATAGCAATCCCTCAAAAAAGAGCAAATGGAAAACTAAGAACAGCAGGTTTTATGAAGGCTTTAAAAGAAGATGGAATTAAAAGTGCTGATATGAGACAGCAAGTAGATTTTTCTTTAAAAGAGACGTATCTTCATGCAAAAGATTTACTTTTGGCATATCCTGATATGAAAGTTATCTGGTTACAAGGTTCTGATAAATATAGAGGTGCTTTAAAGGCTATAAAAGAGTCAAAAAGAGAAGTGCATTTAATCACTTTTGATGCAGAACCAGAGTTTTTAGAACTAATCCCTAAAAATACTATTGTAGTATCAGGTATGCAACAACCTTTTTTAATTGGTGAAAAAGCTGTTATTACTTTAGATAAGTATTTATCTAAAGAAGATGTTCAAAAGCATATTGAACTTAGTGTTTTAGCAGTGACAAAAGAGAATATTGACAGAAAAATGCATCTAATAAAAAGAAATGTTTTGGGAATAATTGATGAAGCAAAATAGAATTTCTATCTATGTAATACTATTTTTTATAATCATTTCTACAGTTGTATTTGTAGTTGGTTTATACTCAACTTATAAGTATACAACGACAAAGCAAGAGATGATAGAAGATGTTAAATATAACTCTTCAATTACCCTTGCAAAACTAAACAACAACGTAAAAGACTTTATTCTTTCTTATTCTACTTATGAATATAACAATCTAATTTTTAACGAAATGAATAATCCAAATGTAATCGCTATTATCGTAAATGATTATAAAATGGCAGAAATTATTGGAGAAAAAAGTTTTTATTCAGGAAAAATTAGAGATACAAATAGTCTGATTGTTGACTATATAAGTGAAAGTCAAACCCATAGAGAACTACTTTCAACTAGTTCATATAGCAGCGAGCTTAATATATTGGATGATAATGGAAATATCATTGGTAAAATGTATATGTATAGCTCTGATAAAGAGATTAATAGAAGGCTTGATGAAATTATTAGTGATAATATTAATAATATGGTTTTCTTATCTATTTTTATGACTATCTTTTTATTTATTGCTATAAGATACTTCCTTTTAAACAATATCTTTAATATTATAAAAAATATTGAAAACAGAGATAAAGACGGTATTCCTGTAAAGTTTTTATCAACTGATGCTCCTAAAGAGATTTCAAATCTTAGTTCTACAATAAATGGAATGATAGAAGCAGTAAGAGCTTCAAATACCCAACTAAGTGAACTAAAAGAGAGACTTCAACTTGCCTGGGATGGGGTAAATGACGGTATTTGGGATTGGCATATTAAAAATGATGAAGCTTACTTTTCAAAGAACTGGAAAAAGATACTTGATTATGAAGAGAATGAACTAGAAAATAGTCCTAAAACTTTTTTTAATCTTTTACATGAAGATGATAAAGAGCTTGTTAAAAATCATTTAGAAAAGCACTTTTACAATCCTGAACATACTCCTTATGCCCTTGAAGTTAGGATGAAAGCTAAAGATGGCTCTTATAGATGGGTTTTAACAAGAGGGAAAGCTAGTTTAGATGAAAACGGAGAACCTCTTAGAATGGTAGGTTCTCATACTGATATTACAGCTAGAAAAGAGTTTGAAAGAATACTACAAGAACAAAAAGAGGAGTTTGAAACTATCTTTAACTACTCAAAAGATGGTCTTGCAATGTTAGACTTAGAGAGTAATTTCTTAGATTTTAATGACTCATATTTAAAAATGACAGGTTTTACAAGAAAAGAACTTCTTACAAAGTCTTGTATTGGTTTATCTATGCCAGAAGATAAAGAATCAGCTAAAAAAGTAATGGAAGATACTTTAAAGTATGGCTCTGTAGAAAACTTTGAGAAAGCCTGCGTAGTAAAAGATGAAAAGGTTATTGTTACTAATATGTCTATTGCTTTATTGCCTGATAAAAAAAGAGTTATTATTAGTGCAAAAGATGTTACAGACAAAAAACTAATAGAGTCTCAATCAAAACTAGCTTCAATGGGTGAGATGATAGGAAATATTGCTCACCAATGGAGACAGCCTTTAAGTGCTATTTCTACTGTTGCAAGTGGTATCAAAGTAAAAAATGAGTTTGGTATTATAGAGAGTCAAGATGAGATTTTAAATGACATGGATGTGATTATTGAACAAACTCAATACCTATCAAAAACTATTGATGACTTTAGAAACTTTATTAGAGAAGGGGATAAAAAAAGTGATATCTTTATCTCTTCTGTTATAGATAAGACTTTCTCGATTTTAAATTCAACAATTGTAAACAACAATATCAATGTAATTATCAATAAAGTAGATGATATTAAAATTGATGGTTATGAAAATGAGTTAATTCAAGCACTAATAAATATCATAAACAATGCAAAAGATGCTCTAAAAGACCTTGAAAACGATGATGATAAACTTCTATTTATTGATACAAGAGTTATTGATGATGACTTTGTTCTTAGTATTAAAGATAGTGGAGGTGGTATTAAAGAAGATAGCATGGATAAAATCTTTGAACCATACTTTACAACAAAACATAAAAGTGTTGGAACTGGAATAGGGCTTTCTATGGTTTACCAAATACTTACAGACCATCATAATGCAAAGATAAAAGCTTTTAATGAGTCATATAAGTATAATGGAAAGGTTTATAGAGGAGCAAGGTTTGATATAGTCTTTAAAATAGACTAGTTATCAAACTCTTTATAAATATCCTTATTCTTTGAGTAAATCTTATAAATCACACCTTTGTATCTAAACTCCAAATAGTTTGCTTGTAGCCATAATCTATATGAACCACTATGCTCAACCCTTGTTTCATCTTTTATAGTCTTATTTAAATACTCCTCTGCTACTTCGTCACAAACTCCATAAATAGGGTCACCTAAAATAGTATGTCCAATTGAGTTAAGATGTATTCTTATTTGATGTTGTCTTCCTGTAATTGGATTTACTTCTACAAGAGTTATATCTTTTTCTTTATTGTATTTTAGAGGTTTAACATTTGTAATTGACTCTTTTCCCTCTTCTTTTGAGCAAGTAGCCATTCTAACTCCAATAGCTTTTCCCTCTTTTTTTAGGTTTTTATCAATAGTTAACTCTTCTTCAAGTTTTCCTTTTACAATAGCTAAGTAAGCTTTTTTATACTCTTTTTTCTCAAACATTGTAGCAAGAGCATTTGTTGTTTTGTTGTTTCGCCCTACTAAAACTAAACCAGAAGTCTCTGCATCAATTCTATGAGCTTGATTTGCTTTGTCTCCAAAGTGATATCTTATTTCATCAAGTAAAGAGTATTCAGTATTTTTAGAAATAGGATGAATCATTAAGTTTGAAGGCTTATCAAATATGGCAAAATCAGAAAAAGTAACAAGAGGTTTAAGCCCCCTTGTATGTCCCTCAAAAACAGCCATATATATAAAATCTTCTTCTATAATTTGTGATATTTTATAAGGTACTTTGTTACTATTGAATATCCTGCTTTTACTAAGCATACGGCTCGATATTTTGGGGCTTAGAGTTAAATCCTGTAGTAAAGCAATTTGGATTGTTTTTCCCTTAGTAACTGAAAATTTTTTTAAAGTAAATGGCAATATTGTGTCCTAGAAATTAAGTAAAATTTTAGGCAAAAAATATACAAAAATTAATATAAAATTTTGGCTAATTTAGATAACATATCATACTAAAAAAATGAGAAGTTTTTAATAAAATTTAACAAATATAGATAATAAGGGATTTGCAAATGGTTGAAAGATATGCCAGAGAAGAAATGAAAAAACATTGGACACAACATGCAAGATATGCTGCATGGCTTGAAGTAGAAAAAGCTGCAGTTAAAGCATGGAACAAATTAGGGCTTATCCCTGATGAAGATTGTAAAAAAATCGTTGAAAATGCTACTTTCTCTGTAGAGAGAATTGAAGAGATTGAAGCTGTTACAAAACACGATTTAATTGCATTTAATACAAGTGTTGCTGAGTCACTTGGTGAAGAGTCAAGATGGTTCCACTACGGAATGACTTCTTCAGATGCAGTTGATACAGGTGTTGCACTACAAATGAGAGACTCTTTAAAAATCGTTATTGATGATGTAAAGATGTTAATGGAGTCTATTAAAAAAAGAGCTGAAGAACACAAATTCACTTTAATGGTAGGAAGAAGTCATGGTATTCATGGTGAGCCTATTACATTTGGTCTTACTCTTGCAGTATGGTATGACGAAATGGCTAGACACCTTCAAAACCTTGAAGAAACTATGGAAGTTATTTCTGTAGGTCAAATCTCTGGTGCTATGGGTAACTTTGCTCACGCTCCTTTAGAGCTTGAAGAGTATGCAATGGCTGAATTAGGATTAAAACCTGAGCCTTGTTCAAACCAAGTTGTTCATAGGGACAGATATGCAAGACTTGCAACAGCATTAGCTACAATGGCTTCTTCAATTGAAAAATTTGCAGTTCAAGTAAGACACTTACAAAGAACAGAAGTTTATGAAGCAGAAGAGTATTTTGCAAAAGGACAAAAAGGTTCTTCAGCAATGCCTCACAAAAGAAATCCTATCTTAACTGAAAATATCACTGGTCTTGCAAGATCAATTAGAGCTCACGCTATTCCTGCAATGGAAAACGTTGCATTATGGCATGAAAGAGATATTTCTCACTCATCAAGTGAAAGATTCTGGTTACCAGATGCATTTATTACAACTGACTTTATGCTTCATAGAATGAATAATGTAATCGCAAACTTAACAGTAATGCCAGAAAATATGATGAAAAACCTAAACCAAACTGGTGGATTAGTATTCTCTCAAAGAGTATTATTAGAACTTCCAAAAGCTGGTGTTTCAAGAGAAGATGCATATAAAATCGTTCAAAGAAATGCAATGAAAGTTTGGGAAGAAATCCAACAAGGGAAACCAACTCTAAATGAAAATGGTGAATCACTATACTTAGGACACCTATTAGCTGACGAAGATTTAAGAGCTAAATTAAGTGAAGAGCAAATTAGAGAGTGTTTCAACTATGAATACTACACTAAAAATGTAGATGCAATTTTCAACAGAGTTTTTAAAAAATAAATAATTTATAATCGAAAAAGGCAAGCAATATGGCAATTATGATTGAAAAAAGAAATGGGAGAAAAGAGGTTTTAGATATTACTAAAATCCAGAAAATGACAATCGATGCAACAAAAGATTTAGATGGAGTATCTCAATCTGAGTTGGAACTTGACGCACAAATTAAGTTTGTTGATGGAATGAGTTCTGCAGATATCCAAGATGCGCTAATTAAGACAGCAGTAGAGAAAATAGACATAGATGTTCCAAACTGGACATTTGTTGCTGCAAGACTGTTTTTATTTGACCTTTATCATAGAGTTGGGAAATCAACTCATGGTATTAAAGGTGAGCCATATTGCCATTTAAAAGAGTATCTAAAGTATGGAAAAGAAGCAGGAAGATTAATCCCTAATCTTGGTGAAGGCTATGACTTAGATGATTTAAATGACTATATTGATTCAGATAGAGATTTATTATTTAACTATCTTGGAATTAAAACTTTATATGACAGATATTTAATCAAGAACAAAGAAGGAAACCCAATAGAGCTTCCTCAGCATATGTTTATGGCTATTGCTATGTTCTTAGCTCAAAATGAAGAGAATAAGCAACAAAGAGCAAAAGAGTTCTATGATGTAGTATCTAAATTTGAAGTAATGCTTGCAACTCCTACATTATCAAATGCTAGAACAAATAGACACCAATTAAGTTCTTGTTATATCGGTTCATCTCCTGATAACATCGAAGGTATTTTTGATGGATATAAAGAGATGGCACTACTATCTAAGTATGGTGGTGGTATTGGTTGGGATTGGAACCAAATCAGAGCTTTAGGTGGGATGATTGATGACCATAAAAGTGCAGCTGGTGGTACTGTACCATTCCTTAAAATCACAAATGATATTGCAATCGCAGTTGACCAATTAGGTACAAGAAAAGGTGCAATTGCAGTATATGTAGAGCCATGGCATATGGATATTACAGACTTTATTGACTTAAAGAAAAACTCTGGTGAAGAAAGAAGAAGAGCACACGATTTATTCCCTTCATTATGGATTACTGACCTATTTATGGAAAGAATCTTAGAGGACTCTCATTGGACTTTATTTGACCCACATGAAGTAAAAGATTTATCTGAGCTTCACGGTGATGAGTTCAAGAAAAGATATGAAGAGTATGAAAATGATGAGTCTATTACAAAAGATAGAATCAAAGCAAAAGATTTATGGAAGAAGATATTAACTTCTTACTTTGAATCAGGAAGCCCATTCTTATGCTTTAAAGACAATGCAAACAGAGCTAATCCAAATGCACACGTAGGTCATATTAGGTCTTCAAACCTTTGTACAGAGATTTTCCAAAATACAAACCCTAACCACTATAAGATTAGATTAGAGTTTGAAGATGGAACAATTGAAACATACGAAGAAGGAGATATTGTTTTAGTAGATGGTGGACAAGAGAAGAAAGCAAACAAAGTAACTGCACTTGACTCTATCAACGGTAAAAAAGTATTTATTGTTGAAAAAGAGAAGATTGATGGAGATACAGCAGTTTGTAACTTAGCTTCAGTAAACCTATCTAGAATCTTTACAAAAGAGGATATTGAAAGAGTTGTTCCAACTGCAGTTAGAATGCTTGACAATGTAATTGACTTAAACTTCTATCCTCTTAGAAAAGTAAAAGCTACAAACCTAAAATCAAGATCTATTGGTCTTGGTGTTATGGGTGAGTCTCAAATGCTTGCAGAGCAAAAGCTTGTATGGGGAAGTGAAGACCACTTTAAGAAGATTGATACAATTATGGAAGCGATTTCATATAATGCAATTAAATCTTCATCTGAGTTAGCAGTAGAGAAGGGTACTTATCCTACATTTGATGGTTCAAACTGGTCAAAGGGTATTATGCCTCATGACCATGCTCCACAAGCTGTAAATGCACTTGTAGACAAAGATTTATTTGATGCAGGATATGATTGGGATGCATTAAGAGAGCAAGTAAAAGCAAATGGTATGAGAAATGGTTACCTAATGGCTATTGCTCCTACATCATCTATTTCAATTCTTGTAGGAACAACACAAGCTATTGAGCCAGTTTATAAAAGAAAGTGGTTTGAAGAGAACTTATCAGGACTTATTCCTGTAGTTGTACCAAACCTAAGCCCAGAAACTTGGGTTTACTATACACCAGCATATGAAGTAGATCAAATAGATATTATTAAAGCTGCTGCTGTTAGACAAAAATGGATTGACCAAGGGCAAAGTACAAATATCTTTATGAGTTTAGAAAAAGCAAGTGGTAAATATCTACATGAGATTTATACTACAGCTTGGAAGCTAGGTCTTAAATCAACTTATTATTTAAGATCTCAATCTCCTGAGGCTTCTAATGATGTTGAGGACAGAAGTATGGAGTGTGCAGGTTGTCAATAAGATAACCTTACACTTTTTACATACAAAAGTCTAAAATTAAAATATATAATGTCAAAAAAACAGAGGTAAAACAAACGTGGGTAGAAAAACGATATATAATCCAGATTCTAAAGAGACTTTCAACGAAAGAAGAATCTTCGGTGGAAATCCAGATGGAATGATTAACTTCACAAAGATGAAGTATCAATGGGCTTTAAATCTTTGGGATACAATGGAAGCAAATACATGGTTCCCTAAAGAAGTACAAATGACTGGTGATGCTAAGGATTATAAGTATCTAAGTCCAGCAGAAAAAAGAATGTATGATTTAGTACTTTCTCAATTAATCTTTATGGATTCATTACAAACAAATAACCTAATGGATAATATCAATCCATATATCACTGTTCCTGAGATTAATGCTTGTTTATCAAGACAATCTTATGAAGAGGCAAATCACTCAAAATCATACGCAGTTATGGTTGAGTCTATTTCTGATAATACAGATGAGATTTATGAGAAGTGGAAAACAGATGAAAAGCTAAGAGAAAAAAACAACTATATTGCAGATGTTTATCATAACTTAGCTGGCGATATTACTGATGAAAAGATGGTTTTAGCTATGTTTGCTAACCAAATCTTAGAAGGTCTATATTTCTACGCTGGATTTGCTGCTATGTATGCCCTTGGAAAATCAGGGAAAATGCTTGGTTCTTCACAGATGATTAGATTTATTCAAAGGGATGAAGTAACTCACTTACTTCTTTTCCAAAATATGATTAACTCTACTAGAAAAGAGAGACCTGAACTATTTACAGCTGAATTAGAGCAAACTGTAAGAGGTATGTTTAGAAAGGCTGTAGAGCTTGAATCTTCTTGGGGTGCATATATTACTCAAGGACAGATTTTAGGGTTTACAGACGCTATTATCACTCAATATATCCAATATCTTGCAGATAGAAGACTTGAAGCTGTTGGTTATGCTCCTGAATATAATGTGAAGCATCCTATTCCTTGGGTTGATGGGTATGCATCATTTAATGACCAGAGAACTAACTTCTTTGAGGGGAACGTAGTTAACTATTCGAAAGGTTCGATAGACTTCGACGATTTTTAATAGGTCTTTTAGACCAATCTTTGCGTTGGAGCAGAACTTTAGCTCAAGTCACTTGACATGAGCAAGCTCCTTTCGCTAAAAACCTCCTCCGCCTTAATCTTGACAAAAATACCTATTAAAATACTTTTAGATATAATTAAATAATTTAAAAAATCATGGATAAGATATTGAAAAAAGATAATACACTTTTTAATTTAGGATTACTTTTTAGTGCAGCAATTATATTTGTCTTAGGAATATTTGCTTTTTATATTGATACTTTTTCAAATAAAGTAATTACAAAAGATACACAAAGCTTTGCTTTCTTTGGAGATTTTATAGGAGGAACATTAAATCCTATATTAGCATTTTTAGCTTTTTTAGCATTACTATATACAATAAAAATACAGTCAGATGAGCTAAGTGCAACAAGAGAAGAGTTAGCAAAGTCTGCAAAAGCTCAAGAAGAACAAAGTACATCTCTTGAACTTCAAAATAAAGCAACTAGTTTACAAATATTTGAGAGTACATTTTTTCAACTATTAAAGTTGCATAATGAAGTTATAAATAAGTTTTTTATAGGTAGATATAGTGGAGATGAGGCTTTAGCTGAATATTTAGGAGATTTTTATACCTCTAGAATAAATAATACATATTTAACAGAAGAAGAGTTAAAAATACTATTTAATAATATTAAAAGGAAAAAAAGCTTTAAATTTTTTAGAACATTGATATCTATCTTAATATTAATTTATGATAATCGGAATAAATTAGAATATAAACAAATTCAAAACTACTTATTTATTATACAATCTCAAATATCTGATGCAGAGTTAGTATTATTTTATTATTATGTAATAATTCGTGAAAATGGGAAATTTAAGTTTTTAGTTGAAAAATATTCTTTTTTTGAAAAAATAAAAATAGAAAAATTAAGTTTCTATGACTTGGTTTACTATGATATAAGTGCATTTGGTAAAAATCAGAAAATTATAGATAAATATAATGAATTAAAAGAAAAATCCACATCTGCAAAAGCTGAGGATTTGTAAAATATTTGCGAAATATGTGAGGACTGTTTGAAGAAATAAAAGTGACAAACTCACTTTTATTTATGAGTTCCGCAACATAGCAAATAGTTTTCAAATATGAAGGCACTTGCTTTAGCAAGCTTTGAAGCCGTGGTTGCTTTTTGCGATACTTTTTTCAACAAAAAAGTATCATCTCTTAAAGGCTTTAGCCTTTCTTTATTTTGTAACTTGAATGAAACCAACCCTTAATAAAATAATCTTATCAAATATAAAAAAGGGGAAGTTATGACACTAAAATATGAGAGCGGATTTTTATTTCTAAGTATGAGTATTAGCTACTTTACAACAGCATATTTAAGCTATTTTTTCATTTACTAATACTATCTATTTCTTCTATCTTTACAGGTTTTGCAAAATAGTAACCTTGGAATAGCTTACAACCTAAGCTAACTAAAAAGTCATATTGCTCTTTAGTCTCTATTCCTTCTGCAACTACTTGCAAGTCTAAAGCCTCAGCAAATAGAAGTATACTTTTAACAATAGCTTCATCAGCTTTGTTTTCTAAGATATTATTTACAAAAGACCTATCTATCTTGATTTGATTTAAAGGTAGTTCTCTTAGGTATTGTAAAGATGAGTATCCAGTTCCAAAGTCATCTAAAGAGACTTGTACCCCTAACTCTTTTATTTTAAGCATCTTATCTTTTACCTCTTCAAGACTTTTTGCGAGTATTGATTCTGTTAGTTCTACTTTTAGAAGATTTGATTTTACATTGTATTGCTTTAGATACTTTTCAATAACAGATACGAAATCCTCCTCTAGAAACTGTTTTGCACTAATATTAATAGCAATGACCCAATTTGATGTTTCTTTGCTTTTTTGCCATGTTTCTAGCTGTTTACAAGCTGTTTTTATAACCCATGAACCAATAGGAATAATCAAACCAGTCTTTTCAGCAGTAGGAATAAAAGTATCAGGGGGAATCATTCCTTCTTCTGGATGTATCCATCTGATTAAAGCTTCTGCTCCATATACACGATTTTCATCATCATATTGTAGTTGATAATAAAGCTTGAAATGCTCCTCTTTTATAGCTTTGATTAGTTGTGAATAAGTATCAAGATGATTTTGTGCCATATTCTGTGCTTGTTTATCAAAATATGAAAAGCTCTTTTCCTCTTTCTTTGCTTGATGTAAAGCTGTATCTGCTTGTTTTAGTAGCTTATTTGCGTTGTTGCAGTTTTTGTTATAAATAGATAGTCCTGCGTAGATTATAGGGTTTATTGTTTTATCTTCTATTTTTATTTGCTCAGATAAAGTAGATATTAAAAACTCTGTTAAAAGTTTAGCTTCAATAGAGGCTTGGTTTTTATGTTCGTGAATATGCGGAAACCAAACAGCAAACTCATCAGCTGCTATTCTAGCTATGATTGAAGCATCGTTAAATATCTTCTTTATTTTTGAAGTGATTACCTCAAGTACTTTATCTCCTACACTATAACCATAAGCGTCGTTAATCATCTTAAAATCTTTTAAATCAAAACAAAGAAGTAATCCCCATCTAAACTGCTCTTTTTTGTCTAGGTGAGTTTGTATTTCATTTAAAAGCATCTCTTTATTTGCTAATCCAGTCAAAGAATCATATTGTTTTAGGTATTCAACCTTTGCTTCTGTCTCCTTTTGAATAGTTAAATCAATAAATGAAGCAACATAATAAATCACATTTAAATCATCATCTAAAACAGCTTGGATAGTTAGGTGTTCTGGGAAGATTGTTCCATCTTTGTGTTTATTATATATTTCACCACTCCAGTGATTATACTTATTTAGCTTTTCTTTCATCTCTTTATAGAAGTTTTCATCTTGATATCCAGACCTCAAAACACTAGGAGTTTTTCCTATAACTTCCTCTTTTTCATATCCAGAGATTTTAGTAAAGGCTTTATTTACTTGAAGAATTCTTTCCTTTGCATCAGTAATCATCATACCACTTCTAGTTTCAAAAGCAGCAGCAGCTATCTTTTCAGCTTTTTGAGAGTTTTCAATTCTTTGAAGCATATAATTGATTTCATCATAAAGTTTGCCTATCTCATTATCTTCATTTGTCTTGGCTCTATTTTTTAAAGAATCGATAATATCAATCTTACTTAAAAAAGATACTAGTTTTAAAATAGGTTTTGTAAATCGTTTAGCAAAGAAGTTTGCAAGGGCAAAAGATAAAAGTAAAAGTATTATAGAAATAGAGATTAAAATAGGAATATCTCTTTTTACTACATCCCCTAGAGTTTTTACTTTAAAGTTTAGCTCAACAACTCCTAGTTTTGTGCCTTGATATGTGGCATCAACATAGAGTTTTAAAAGGTTGTTTTTAATACTACTTATTCTTTCAAAATCATCTTTTAGAGGTTTTGCTTCAAAGTTTTTATTGTCTTTACTATATTGGAAAACAGCTTTTTTATCTGTTTTATAAAGAACCATTGAGTCAATATTATCAAAAGACTTTAACTTACTTGTAATATCTGCTGCAACAGCTACTTTCTTTAGCAAGATAAGTTTTGCAATATCTTGGCTTAATACTTTTGCAACAGTACGAGATAGCTCAATAGTTTTGTCATACTGAGATTTCATATTCCAGTAAACAAAACCAGAATATCCTACTGTACCAGTTATCAAAGTAACTAGTAAAATCATTAAAGTAAGTCTTCTTTTTATTGAACCTCTGTACTGTTTTTGTGTCATAACTACAATGAAGGGTTATCTATAGGAACTGCTTCGTCATTTCCCCACTCTGCCCATGAACCATCATATACACTAGCTTTATATCCTAGTTCTTGAAGCACAATATAGTTAAGTGCAGCGTCAGCTCCACCGTCACAATAAAGGATTATCTCTTTATCTTTGGGAATATCTTTATATACAGTTTTTAATTCATCAAGATTTTTAATCTTATTACCTGTACTAGTAACTTGGTAGTTTTGTGTACAAGCATAGTTTTGTGCTGTAGGAATATGTCCAAATCTTTTTGCAATAGACTCTTTACCTAAATAGTGAGACTCTTTTCTTCCATCAATAATTGTCTTTTTACCAATAGAAAGTAGGGTACTTAGTTTAGTTTGAACCTTTGTATTATCAACTCTTGGAGTAAAGTTACTTTTTTTAGGAATAAAAGGTTTAGAACTAAGAGTTAGGGCATTTTCTTCCCAGTTTTTATAGCCTACATTTAAAACACCAACATTGTTGTGTCCTAGAATTTCAAGTATCCAATAAAGTCTTGCTGACCAGATAAAACTTCCATCATCATATGCAACAACTAAAGAGTCCTTTTTGATTCCAGCATTAGAGAAAAGTTCTTGGAGTTGTTCAATATTTGGCATAAAGAATTTTTCAGCAAAAAGATTCTCTAAAGCAGGGATATTAACTGCATTTTTTATATGGTCTTTTTCATAAAGCTCTTTTTTTCTTAAGTCCAATAATATAAGATTTGAATTTGAGATATTTTGTTTTAACCAAGTTAGGTCAACTATTGAGGGCATATTTTTTTCATTAGCAAAAACACAGATGCTAAAAATAAAGATTAACAGTAGTTTCTTTACCATTTTGTGGCCTTTATAGCAAATTAAATAATAAGTATAGCCACTATTTTCTTAAGTTTATAGAGTTAGTTATAAAAATTAATTTAAATTTAAGCTATAGCTCTAGTTTATAGCCAACACCCTTGATATTTATAATAGAATCTTTGCCAAGTATCTTTCTTAGGTTTTTAATATATGTTCTAACTGTAGTATCTGTTGGGGCTTCGTCATAAACCCAATTATTAAGGGCTATTTCTTCTATAGAAACTGCTTTATTTGAGTGTTTTAAGAGGTATTCAAAAACCTTTGCTTCTGTCTTTGATAGTTGAAACTTTTCATCTTTTAAAAGAATGGCTTTTAAATCATAGTTGTAAGAGATTTCATCATTTATCTTTTGCTCTTCCTTTGATTCTATTTTTCTTAGTCTTTTTATATTGTCAATTCTAAGTTTTAACTCACTTAGGTGAAAAGGCTTTCTTATATAATCATCGGCTCCTGCGTTAAAACCTGTTTCCATATCTTTTGTAGTGTGAAGTGAAGTTATAAAAATAGTTGGAATATCTATTGAGTTTGCTTTAAGGCTTTTTAATAAATCAAAGCCATTTATAGAAGGTACATTTACATCTAAAATAAGTAAGTCAAAGTGTTGCTCAAAAATAAGTTCATAGGCTTCTTGCCCATCATAAGTAGAAACTGTTTCATACTCTAACTCTTCTAAAAACTCTTCAATAATCTCATGTAAAAGGGTATCATCTTCAAGTAATAATATTTTCATTTTTAAACTCCATAATAAAGTATATAAACTACACGTGGAAGTTATGTGGAAAATGCTATAATCAATTTTCAAAAGGAGTATACCATAGATTTAACTAGAAGTGAAAAAGTAACCTTTATAAGATTTTTGTCTTTATATTTAGGGGCTTCATTTATTTTATTACTGTTATTATCATTGTTATATTACCAAAATGAAAAGACACTACATCTTGATTTAGCAAAAACAAAAATGGAGAATATCTCTTCTCAATTATCTTCAAGAATTATCTTTTCACATATGATGGAATCAAAACTAGATATTGATGATTATTTAAATATGAAGCAATATGAAATCGCTTTTTATGATAGAGAAGGTAAAAAAATCCTTGGAAATTTTAATGATAAAATAAAATTAGAAAATGGTTTTTATCAAAAAGATAGCAACTATATATTAGTAGATAACTCTACCTTTGGACACCTAGGTATTTTTCACACAGTAATAAAAGATAAACTCTTCCACTCTTTAGTTCATACCACTAGAAACAAAGTATTAGTAGTATTTTTAATCACTTACTCTTTTATTGCCCTTATTGGGTTCTTTTTAGCAAAACTATTTATAAAACCTATCAAAGATGAAAGAGAAAAACTAAACAACTTTATCAAAGACACAACCCATGAATTAAATACTCCAATAAGTGCTATTTTGATGTCATCAGAAAGTGATAATCTCACAAAAAAACAGCTTGAAAGAGTAAAGCTAGCAGTTCATAGAATCTCTGAAATTTATAGTGATTTAACCTATATCTTCTTAGAAGAGAAAGATGAAAATAGGGTAGTTCATGAACTTGAACTAAAAGCTTTAATAGAAGAGCAACTAAAATATTTTGAAGTAATAGCTTTAAAAAGAAAGATAACTATTCACCTAGATTTAGAAGAGTTTTCTTATAAAATAGATAAAAATGACTTCATAAGATTGTTTAACAATATCCTTTCAAATGCAATTAAATACAATAAAAAAGAGGGTGAAGTTTTTATTACTTTAAAGAACTCAATACTTAGTATAAAAGATACAGGAATAGGGATTGAAAAGAAAAAACTAAATGATATCTTCAACAGATACTATAGAGCTACAAAAGAGCAGGGTGGTTTTGGTATTGGGCTTAATATTGTTCAAAATATCTGTAAAGAGTATGATATAAGTTTTGATGTAAAATCTCAAGAGAGAAAAGAGACTACTTTCACTTTCAAATTTTAATTTTCCACACACTTTCCATATTTAACAACTACACTTCTTAGAATAAAATCTAAGGAGACAAAATGAAACTATTGAAAATCTTTTCAATGATTGCACTTTTTATAGGTGTATTAAATGCAGACCCAATTGATTTAAATGGGAGCAAAAACGGATATGACGTGACTTTAAAGTCTGAAAAGTCATTAGTAGTTGGAGACAACACTTTCTATGTAACATTAGCAAAAGATGGTAAGCCTGTAACAGATGCAAAAGTAAAAGCAAAATTCTTTATGCCAGAGATGCCTGGTATGCCATATATGGAATATGTTGGAAAAGCAAAGTTAGTTGATGGTAAATACAAAATGTTAATCAACTTTACTATGAGTGGTACATGGCAGTATCATTTAATGTTTAAAACTGCTGATGGAAAAGTACACAAACTTAGATCTAGCGTGAATTTATAATGTTAAAGCAATCTCTTACTCTCATCTTGTTGTCAAGTCTATTGACAAGTTCTATTTATGCAAAGGAAGTAAGGCAAGTAGTAAATGAAGCTATTAATACAAATAGTTCACTACAAGCTTTAGAACAATCAATTCTTTTAGCAAAAGAACAAATTAACCTTGCAGGAAAATGGCAAAATCCGATTTTAAA
This sequence comes from Arcobacter sp. F155, assembly GCF_004116455.1. Classification (NCBI taxonomy): domain Bacteria; kingdom Pseudomonadati; phylum Campylobacterota; class Epsilonproteobacteria; order Campylobacterales; family Arcobacteraceae; genus Arcobacter; species Arcobacter sp. F155. Next base: position 100,896 of record NZ_PDJU01000003.1, on the reverse strand, counting down.
TTTTGGTGCAAATGATATTCAGTTTGATGATATTTCTAAAAGAGATTTAGAGCCTATGCAAGCGCAGTTTATTGGTCTTAATCAAATGATACCAATAGGAGATAAAAAAGAGTTAGAAGAAGAGATTGCAAGAGATGACTATGAGCTTTCAAAGTTAGTATTAGCTGATAAAAAGCTTGAACTAGAATCAAAAATATATGAGTATATATACAATATAAAATTAGTTGAAGAAAGAGTTGCTCTTTTTTCTAAGTTAAAACAAAATATTGCAGAACTACAAAAACTTTTAGAAGAGTTTTATAAGTACAATAAAGCAAGCCAAATTGATATATTAAAGGTGCAAACTTTATATGATGAGCTTGATATAAGCGAACAAAAACTAAACAATAATCTTAGGGTTTTTAAACTTCAGTTAGAACAACTAACATATACAAAGTTTAAAGATATAGATATTAGTACTGAGTTAGAAAAACTTACTTTAGTAAACAATATTGATTCACACCCTAAGATTTTGCAAATTGAAAAAAATATTGAGAAGTTTAACACTACTTCAAAATTTGAAGAGGAAAAGAAAAACTCAGATATAAATTTTGGAGTAAAATATTTCCAAAGAGATAGTAAATATGAAGACTATATAAATATAAGTGTTGCAATTCCACTTTCTGTTTATGGAAGTGAAGATATAAAAGCACGAAAAGCAAAATTCAAAGCAAATGAATATAAAAATCTTTTACAAGATTCAAAACTAAAATTTACAAATCAAATTAAAATTTTACAAGACAATATAGATAATGCTTTTTATTCATATAAAAAATTAAATGAAAGCATAATTCCAAAATATAATCAAATTCAAAAAACACTAGAAAGTTATAATAGATTTTCATCATTGAAGCAAATTGATTCAAAACAGTTAATTAGAAACTTGAATGAATTAATCAAGTATAAACTAAAAGCGATTGATGAAAAACAGAAATATTTCACAAATTTATCAAATTCTATCTATTTTACAAAGGTTAATAAATGAAAAAGTACATACTAGCCCTATTTTTAGGGGCTTGCATATTAAATGCTGAAATTCTTGAAGTAAAGCAGTTGTTCAACAAAAAGCTCACAGAAGTTAAAAAAGAGCAAATAGGCCCTTTAAAAAGCTTTTATGGACGTCTAGCATTTGATGAGTCAAGAGTTTTTGATGTTGTAAGTAGATTTGATGGATATATAACAAAATTAGATGCTAATAAACTTTATTCTATGGCAAAAAAAGATGAAGCACTTTTTTCAATTTATTCAGATGAAGTTAGTTCAATTATTCAAGAGATTAATATTGCTAAAAAATTTAACAAAAGTTTAGTTGAAAGTAATGTAAATAAATTAAAAGCTTTAGCCGTTCATAAAAAAGAGATAAAAAGAATTATTGATGGAAAAGAGTATATTCATGATATTGCCTTTTATGCTCCTTATGATTCTGTAGTTATTAAAAAAGAGATAAACAATGGAAGCTTTGTAAAAAAAGGAAGTCTTTTAGTTCAACTTGCATCATTAAAAAAACTTTGGGTTATCGCAAGTGTATATCAAAAGGATTTATCTTTTGTAAAGAAAGGTCTTAAAGCAAAAGTTTATATTGATGGTTTTGCTGAACCAGTTATCTCAACAGTTGATTATATCTATCCTACAATAGGTGAAACAAATAAAAGTGTTGATGTAAGACTTGTGATAGATAACAAGGATTTAAAGTACTCACCAAATATGTTTGCTAAAGTTGATATAAAGCAAATCAACAAAGAAATTTTAACTTTACCTAAGACAGCAGTTTTACAAAAAGGTAGTAAACACTATGTTTTCCAATACCTTTCTGAGTCAGAGTATGAGCCAATAGAAGTTACTGCAAAAAGAATTTCATCAAATAAATATGAGATTATAGATGGAATCCAAGAAGGGCAAAGGGTTATTAATAATGCTCTTTTCTTACTTGATTCAGATGCAATTACAAATGGACTTTATAGTTCAGATGATGATGACTGGTAGGATTAATTATGGTTGAATCAATTATTTCACAAAGTATAAAAAACAAATTTTTAATTATCTTTGCAATGCTTGTATTAGCTATTGGCTCTATTTGGGCAATTAAAAATACAAGCTTAGATGCACTTCCTGACCTTTCACCTCCTCAAGTAATTGTGCAAGTGAAGTGGGCAGGGCAAAGTCCTAAGACTATAGAAGAGCAAGTTTCATATCCTCTTATTTCAAATCTTATGAGTCTTCCAAATATTGAGACTGTAAGAGCTATGAGTTCATTTCAAAATGCACTTATTTATGTGATATTTAAAGATGGAACAGATCTTTATGATTCTAGAAATAGAATCCTAGAGCAGCTTTCACAACTTCAAGGTGCTTTCCCAGAAGGTGTTGATGTAGCTATTGGTCCAGATGCTACAGGCGTTGGTTGGGCTTATCAATATGCTTTAAAATCAGATACAAAATCACTTGATGAGTTAAGAACGCTACAAGACTACTATTATAAGTTTGCACTTTTAGGTGTTGATGGTGTTAGTGAAATTGCATCTATTGGTGGATTTATTAAAAACTATGAAATCACTATTGACCAAGATAAGATGGTGCAATATGATGTTTCAATTGCTGATTTAAAAAAAGCCTTAGAATCAAACAATGATGAAAAGGGTGGAAGAATTATTTTAGAAAATGGTTTTGAACACATGATTCAAGCAAAAGGTTTTCTAAAAACTGTTGAAGATATTGAAAATATTACAATAAAGACATTTGATGCTAATCCTTTATTTGTAAAAGATATTGCAAGTGTTAATATCACTTCATCAAATAGAAGAGGAATGGCTGATTTAAATGGTCAAGGTGAAACTGTTGGTGGAATTGTAGTTGTAAGATATGGTGAAAATCCTTATTCAGTAATAAAAAGAGTTAAAGCTAAACTTGATACTTTAAAAATAGATGATGTAGAAGTTGTTGAAGTATATGATAGAAGTTCACTTATTGATAAAGCAATTGATACACTAAAAAATACTCTTATTGAAGAGTCTATTATAGTTATGATTATTGTGGCTCTGTTTTTATTCCACTTTAGGTCAGCACTAATTATTATCATTACTTTACCACTTACAGTTATGATTACTTTTTTACTGATGAAGTTCTTTAACTTAGGTTCAAATATTATGAGTTTAGGTGGTATTGCAATTGCAATTGGTGCTATGGTTGATGCAACTATTGTTATGGTTGAAAATGCCCATAAACATCTTCAAGGTAAAGAGGATATTTCAAATAAAGAGAGAATTGATATTATAATCAAGTCTTCTAAACAAGTAGGGCGACCAATCTTCTTTGCTTTAGTTCTTGTTGTGGTTTCTTTCTTACCAATTTTTGCTCTTACAGGACAAGAAGGAAGATTGTTTACACCACTAGCATTTACTAAAACATTTGCAATGGTAGCTGGAGCAATTTTATCTATTACTATTGTTCCTATACTTATGATTTATTTTATAAAAGGAAAAATTCTAAGTGAAGATAAAAATATTTTAAATAGATTTTTTGTGAAGCTTTATTCTCCTATTTTAAAACTATCACTTAAATTTAGATTTCTAATAGTTGCATTTTTTGTTCTTACTTTAGCTCTTGTATATCCAGTATATAAAAAGTTAAACTGGGAGTTTATGCCTATGATGAATGAGCAAACTTTTATGTATATGCCAGTAACTCCATATGGTATTGGTGTTGATTTATCAAAGGAATTAACTCAAAAAACAAATCAGATATTAAAGTCTTTCCCTGAAGTAGATACGGTATTTGGTAAAGCAGGGCGAGCAGATACTGCAACTGACCCAGCACCTTTAGCAATGATTGAAACAATAGTTACATTCAAACCAGAAGAGCAGTGGCGAGAGGGAATGACATATAAAAAGCTTATGCATGAGATGGACCAAAAATTAAAAGTAGCTGGTCTTATTAACTCATGGACATATCCAATTAGAGGTAGAATTGATATGCTTCTAACAGGTATTAGAACACCTTTAGGAATTAAGCTTTATGGAAATGACCATCAAAAGTTAGAAGATACTGCTTTAGAGTTTGAGAAAAGACTTAAAAAACTTGATTCAACTCTGTCTGTATCAACTGATAAGATTAATTCTGGGTACTATTTAAATATTCATATTGATGAGCAGATGTTATCAAGATATGGTATTACAAAAAATGATATTTTATCTACTGTGTCTTTAGGTGTTGCAGGTTCAAAAGTTACAACGCTATTTGATGGCTTAGAGAGATATCCAGTTTCACTTAGATTTGAAACAACTCAAAGGGAAGATATAAATGCTTTAAATAATCTTCAAGTAAAAACTAAACTTGGATTCCAACCTTTAGAGATGTTTGCAAAGTTAAATTATGAAGAGGGACCATCTGTAATTAAATCTGAGAAAGCACTTAATGTTAACTTCATTTATATTACTCCTAAAGGCGAAATCTCATCAAAACAATATAAAGATGAGGCTAAAGAGATTCTAGCTGATATGAAGCTTCCTGAAGGCTTTTATTATGAGTGGGCAGGGCAGAGTGAATATTTAGAATCAGCAATGGAAAAATTAGCTTACATTATTCCTTTGACATTTGTGTTGATATTTATTCTTATATATTTTGCTCTTAAAAATATCACATATACTATGATTATATTTTTTACTTTACCGTTTGCCCTAACAGGTGGAGTATTTTATTTGGAAATTTTAAACTTTAATATGTCAATAGCAGTTGTTGTTGGATTCTTAGCTTTACTTGGAGTTGCAGCTGAGACTTCTATAGTAATGCTTGTATATTTACATGAAGCAATGAAAGAGCTACAAGAAAAGTGTGAAGAGCCAGATAATACTCATATCTTCCATGCGATTTATAAAGGGGCAGTATTAAGACTTAGACCAAAGCTTATGACATTGTTTGCAATCTTAGGTGGGCTTATTCCTATTATGTATATTGATGGGGTAGGAAGTGAAGTAATGCAAAGAATAGCTGCACCTATGATTGGAGGAATGACTTCTTCCGCGATATTAACATTAGTGATAATACCTGCAATTTTTTATATACTTGCAATTAGAAAAAAGGGTAAAATGGCGGAAATAGATATTTCCCATTAAAAGAAAAAAAATGTGTAGTTATCACACGATAACTACACATAAAAGAAGTAAAATACTTCTACAGTTTTAGCAAATATAATGGAACTCTAACTTACACATAGACATAATATAACCAAACAACCAACCAGCAAAGAGACTTCTCCTTAAGAAGGGGTTCCATTATATAACTGTAAGTTTTGATTTTATATTTTATTGTAGTTTTCGATAAGAGAAGACTAGAATTGTCTTCTAGGTCTCTCTTCTCTTGGTTTAGCTTCGTTAACTCTTAAAGTTCTACCTTCAACTTCGTTACCGTTTAGTTTTTCAATTGCTTCAGAACCAGATGCAGCATCTGCCATTTCAACAAAACCAAAACCTTTTGATCTTCCAGTTTCTCTATCTGTGATAACCTTAGCGCTTTTTACTTCACCGAACTCAGCGAAAACTTTTTCTAAATCACTATCACCCATTCTAAATGATAGATTTCCAACATAAATGTTCATTACTTTTATTCCTTTGTTTAAGTAAAGAACATTATGCCTTATTATTTGTAAATATGCAAGTTTTTTTTAAGCTTCTTTACCAAAGTTTGCACTAATTGCGTTATTTATTCTTGTTTTTGTTTCTTCAAAGCCTAAAATCGCCATGATATCATATACAGAAGGAGCTTGTGTTCCACCTGTAAGAGCAATTCTAATTGGTTGGAATAGTTGAGGGAATTTAAGCTCAAACTCTTCAATAAATGGCTTAGTAATTAGTTCATAATCACAAGCTAAATGTAGAGAATCTTTATTTTCTTCAAGTAGTTGAATATAACTTTCTAAGATTTTAATTGTATTCTCTTTTACAAATTTTTTACTTCCTTTAGCTTCATACTCTGTAGGAACATTTGTAATCTTTTCAATTGCTTCTTTTAAGTCAACTAATGTTTGTGCTCTATCTTTTGAAAGGTCAAGTAACATCTCTTTTTTATCATGTCCATCAATATGACAATCAAAGAACTCTAACTCTTTTGCTAATCTTTCATTAGAAACATTTTTAATGTAGTGAGCATTTAGCCATAATAGCTTTTCTTCATTATATGCAGATGCAGATTTATTGATATTTGAAGGATCAAAAAGTTCTAACATCTCATCCATTGAGAAAATTTCTTGGTCTTTGTTTGACCATCCAAGTCTAACTAAGAAGTTTAAAAGTGCTTCTGGAAGATAACCTTTTCTTTTGTAATCCATAACATCCATCGCACCATCTCTTTTAGATAGCTTTTTACCTTGAGGATTATTAATCATTGGTACGTGATAGAATTTAGGAACTTCAAAACCAAGTGCTTCATAGATAACAATTTGTTTTGGAGTATTTGTTAAGTGGTCATCACCTCTAATAACATCAGTCATTCCCATAAGTGCATCATCAATAGCAACAACAAAGTTATAAGTTGGAATACCATTAGATCTTGCAATTACAAAGTCATCAACTTCAGAAGAGTCAAAGTTCATAATTGATTTAACACCATCAATAAAAGTAATTATTCCATCACTTGGAGCTTTAATTCTAACAACTGGTTCAACACCTTCAGGAATCTCTGGAAGAGTTTTACCATCTTCTGGTCTCCATGTTCCATCATATCTAGGAGTTTGTTTATTTGCCATTTGCTCTTCTCTTAAAGCATCTAGCTCTTCTCTTGACATGTAGCATTTATATGCTTTACCTTCATCAAGAAGTTGTTGAATATATTTTTGGTAGATATCAAGTCTTTTTGATTGATATTCTACTTCTCCATCATAAGATAAACCAACCCAATCAAAAGCTTCAATAATAGCTTTCATTGCGTCATCATTATTTCTTTGAGTGTCAGTGTCTTCAATTCTTAGTTTGAATTCCCCATTTGTTTTTCTAGCCCATAGGTAACTATAAAGTGCAGTTCTTAAACCACCAATATGTAAATATCCTGTTGGACTTGGAGCAAATCTAGTAATTGCCATCTTTGTAATCCTTATTTGTCTTTATTTTTGTAAGATTTAAAAAATCCAATTGCAGAAATTATTGCAACACCTGCGATAAAAATCAGCATTGCTAAATCAAGAGGTTCCATTTGTTTCCTTTTCTTTAAGTTGTCCACATGCTGCTGAGATATCTAATCCTTTAGATTCTCTAATAGTACATAGTAAACCTCTACTAGTTAGATATTCTTGGAATTTTACCATATCATCCCTTTGTGGTCTTTGATATGTAGTTCCTGGATATGGATTAAAATAGATTAGATTTACTTTTGCTTTTATTCCATCAAGAAGTTTTAGAAGTTTTTGTGCAGAAGCAATATCATCATTTTTATCTTTTATTACTAGATATTCAAACATAACTTTTTTTCTAGCATCAACTGGGAACTTTCTAACAGCATCAATAATTGATTTAATATTGTATGCTTTATTCATTGGAATAAGTTCACTTCTTAACTCATCATCAACAGCATGAAGTGAGATAGCAAGTTGAATACCTAAATCTTCATTTCCTAGTTTTTCTATTTTAGAAGATAATCCAGAAGTTGATACAGTTTGTCTTCTTCTTGATATTGCAAGTCCATCAAGCTCAGAGAATACCTTTACAGAGTGAACAAAGTTCTTATAGTTATCAAGTGGTTCACCCATTCCCATAAACACAATATTAAGTGTTTTGTTCTCTGCTATTTCATTATCTCTTTTTATTTGAACAATTTGATTTACTATTTCACCAACTGAAAGGTTTCTAACAAATCCACCTTTTGCTGTTAGACAGAAAGTACATCCAACTTTACATCCAACTTGAGTAGAAATACAAACAGTATATTTTTCTCCTCTTTCAATTGAACCATCTTCATTTATCTTTTTTTCTTTCATAAGTAATAAAACAGATTCAACTGTGTGTCCATCTTTTAATTGGAAAAGATATTTAATACTTCCATCAAGACTTTTTTCTTTCTTAACTATTTTTAGAATATCTATCTCATAGTTTTCTTTTAATTGTTCTTTTAAATCGTTTGGGATATTTTTCATGTCATCATAAGATGTTACATATTTTTTATATATCCAGTTATAAACTTGCTTTGCTCTGAAGCTTGGTTTTAACTTTTCTTTTAATTCATCTAATGTGAAATCATAGATTGTACTCATAGCTTTCCTTTTAAGCTTTAAACTAATTTTGAAGTGTACAAAATCTTTTATTTGTAACAGTTAAAGTAAATAGGTTAGTTTATATTATTGTTGTAGTTTTATCGTGTAGAGATTAAAATATTTTTTAGCTTCTTAGCTGTTTTACAGACTTCGAGGTTTCAACAGTTGACATTTTTTAACATTGTTTCACGTGAAACACCGTAAAAAAAATGTAAATAGTTTTACATTTTTCGGTGTTGAAAGTGTAGTGGAGTGCAAGCTTGAACCCACGTAACTAGAGAAACATTTGAAAAGTATTACTTAATGATTTGTTTTTCTAGTAAATATGAAGTTAGTTTTTCCATTGCTTCTTTGTGATTTTTTAAGAACTCTTCGTGAGCATTTTCATTTGTATAGTTTGTAATAATAAAGATTCCAGCAACTGGAATTTCAAACTCCTTTGCTACTTGTAAAATAGAGTAGTACTCCATATTTTCTGCACCAATTCCATACTCATTAAAGTTTTTTGATAGTTCAAAGTTTTTTGAAATATAGTTAGAAGAGTTTATGATAGTATCATTTCTTACCATCTTATTTTCAGACTCTAAAACATTATCTAATGGAGTATAAGAGTTGTCTTCTAAAAATGATAGTTCAATATTAGCAGCTCTTTTTGATTCTACAATATCAAATATCTCATGGTTTCCATAGCTTCCTGCACTTCCAATAAAAAGTAAAAACTCTGGTTTGTCAAAAAGACATTGTCGTGTAAGATTAATCGCGCTTTCGATTAATCCTACACCCATCTCTTTTGCAAAATTGAATGTTTCATTTCTTCCTGCACAAATAATCATTACTTACACTCCAAAACAAATGATGGGTTAATTGAAATATCTTCTTTGTTAGATTCTGGTACTGCAATCTTTGCATCTGACATTTCAGCATTTGAGTAAACCATTTTTGCCATAGGTCTATAGTTTGAACTATTTATTGAGATATTTTTTACTTTGCACTCTAAGTTTAAATCTTTTGATAAGTTTTTAGCATATCTAGTTCCCCAGTTAATTGCTTCAAGTCTTAAGATATCATTTGCAACATTATAAGTTGAATCTTTAACTGTCCATCTAAGATTACTAATAACTATATTTGTACTTCTTTTTTCTTTCAGTTCAATCATTTCACTAACAAACTCATTTATATAACTTGCATGATTTGAACTTACTTTATATCTTAATTCACCTCTGTATCCAGTAATCTTTGGAGCATTCTTTGAAGTCCTATATTGTGGTCTTACAGTTAGTGTACCACTATCTTTTTCAATTTTATTATACTTCTTTATCTTTTTATTAAATTTTTTAAGAGTTTTATTTATCTCTTTTTCACTATCTCCTTCAACTACAACTGAAAAGTATGTTGTTAAAGTGTCCTCAGCTAAACTTTTCGAAAACTTTTTATTAAAATTTATTTCAAAAGAAAACAAGAAAACTGGTAAAATAAGTAGTGTTAAAAATTTCATTTTAAATCCTTACGGGAATGTTATTCTCTCTTAAATAGTGTTTTAGTTCCATGATGTCAATCTCTTTAAAGTGAAAAATTGATGCTGCTAAAGCTGCACTTGCACCACATTCAAAAGCTTCTTTCATGTGTTCCATTGTTCCAGCACCACCACTAGCAATAACTGGAATATCAACTATTTTAGAGATTTGTGATGTTATATCTAGTTCAAATCCTGTTTTAGCTCCATCAGTGTCCATAGATGTTAATAGGATTTCACCTGCACCTCTATTATAAACCTCTTTTGCCCATTGTATTGCATCAAGTCCTGTGTCTTCTCTTCCACCTTTTACAAAAACATGGTATGAGCCATCTTCAACTTTTTTTACATCAATTGCAACAACAATGCATTGGCTACCAAACCTTTTTGCACCTTCATCAATAAAATCTGGATTTACAACTGCTGAAGAGTTAACTGAAACTTTATCACAACCTACATTTAGTAGTTTATAAATATCATCAAGTTTTCTAATCCCTCCACCAACTGTTAGTGGAATAAATACTTCTTTAGCTACATCTTTTACGATGTCAACGATAGTATCTCTATTTTCATGACTTGCAGTAATATCTAAAAAAGTGATTTCATCTGCACCTTCATTGTTGTATCTTTTTGCAACTTCTACTGGGTCTCCTGCATCTCTAAGACCTACGAAGTTTACCCCTTTAACTACTCTTCCATCTTTTACATCTAAGCAAGGTATGATTCTTTTTGCGAAATAACTCAAAACTTAATCCTTATTGAAATTAAGCAAAAATCTTATCTAATTGTAAGTTAAATACAGATATACTCTTTAGTTCTTAGTAGGAGAAGGTTATAGTTAAAGCAAAGAAAAAATTCGGACAAAACTTTTTAAAAGATAGTACTGTATTAGATAGGATCATCCAATCGATGCCCAAAAATGATAATAAGATTGTTGAAATTGGGCCTGGCTTAGGTGATTTGACAGAAAAATTAGTCAAGTACAAAGATACGTTAGCGTATGAAGTAGATACCGATTTAATTGGTATTTTAAAGACTAAGTTTGCAATTGACATCCACGAGAAGCGTTTTGAACTGATCCACACTGACGTTCTAAAGGTTTGGAATGAAAAAAGTACACTTTACGAAGGAAGCTATGATTTAATAGCTAACTTACCGTACTATATTGCAACGAATATTATTTTAAGGGCAATTGAAGACGATAATTGCGAGAACATTATTGTAATGATACAAAAAGAAGTAGCTCTGAAGTTTGCAGCATCAGAAGGTGAAAAAGAGTTTTCAGGGCTAGGAGTTATTACAAAATTGGCTTCAAAAGAGGCAAGGATACTATTTGATGTACCTCCTGAATCTTTTGATCCAGCTCCAAAAGTTATGTCTTCAATTTTATTTATCAAGAAAGATTTAGGTGTAAAACTAGATAAAAGTTTTTTAAAGTTCTTAAAGGTTTGCTTCTCGCAACCTCGAAAGAAACTTATTAAAAATCTTTCTTCAGTTTATGATAAAAAACTTTTATCTGATGTTTACAGTGACCTTGAATTAATAGAAACTTTAAGACCTCATGAGCTTAGCGCATCTTTGTATAGCCAAATGTATATAAAGGTGAAGAATGGAAAAGAACGAAGTTAAAGTACAAGTACAAGAACAAAACGAAAACAAGCCTAAACAGCAAGAACAAGAAAAAAAACAAACTACAAATAAACCAAATAATCAAAATCAAAAAACTGACAAAAAAGTTTATAATAACAAGAAAAAAAGACCAAATAACAGTAGAGCTAAAACAAATGCTGGGAAGTCTACAAAAACTTGGAATGCTGATTTAAGAAAAGCTTATATTGTAAATGAGAAATCTCATAAAAACAGATTAAACCCACACAATAAACTAAATCTATCTACAAATGCGAAGATTAGAATTACTCCACTTGGTGGATTAGGTGAAATTGGTGGAAATATGATGGTAATTGAAACTGAAAAAAGTGCAATTATTGTTGATGTTGGGATGAGTTTCCCAGATGAAGATATGCACGGAGTTGATATCTTAATCCCTGATTTCACTTATATTAGAGAAATCAAAGATAAGATTGAAGCAGTTGTTATTACTCATGGACATGAAGACCACATTGGTGCTATGCCATATTTATATAAAGAGATGCAGTTTCCTATTTATGGAACATCATTACCATTAGAGATGATTGGTTCTAAGTTTGATGAACACAAAATGAAAGAGTATAGAAAACTATTTAATCCAGTTGAAAAAAGAATTCCAATTAAAATTGGTGACTTTGAAGTTGAGTGGATTCATATTACACACTCAATTATTGATTCATCTTCTTTAGCAATTACAACTGAAGCTGGAACAATTATTCATACAGGTGACTTTAAAATTGACCACACACCAATTGATGGTTTCCCAACAGATTTACATAGATTTGCACATTATGGTGAGAAGGGTGTTTTATTATTAATGTCTGACTCGACAAACTCTCACTCTCCTGGATTTACTAAAACAGAGAAGACTGTAGGACCAACTTTTGATAGACTGTTCTCTACTTCAAAAGGTAGAGTTATTATGTCTACTTTCTCTTCAAATATCCATAGAGTTGCACAAGCAATTGAACATGGTATTAAGTATGGAAGAAAAATCTGTGTTATTGGAAGATCAATGGAGAAAAACCTTGATATTGCAATGAGCTTAGGATATATCAAGTTCCCTAGAGATCAATTTATTGATGCACATGAAGTAAATAAATATGCAGATAAAGAAGTTCTTATTGTAACTACTGGAAGCCAAGGTGAGTCAATGTCAGCTCTTTATAGAATGTCAATTCATGAGCACAGACATATTAAAATTAAGCCAGGTGATCAAATCATTTTATCAGCTAAAGCTATTCCAGGGAATGAAGCTTCTGTGTCTGCTATTATTAATCATTTATTAAAAGCTGGTGCTCAAGTTGCATATCAAGACTTTAGTGAAATTCACGTATCAGGACATGCTGCACAAGAAGAACAAAAGTTAATGATTAGACTTGCTAAGCCTAAATTCTTTATGCCTATTCATGGTGAATATAACCATGCATTAAAACATGCAAAGACAGGTATTGATTGTGGTGTATTAGAAAGAAATACGCATATTATGAGTGATGGTGAGCAAGTTGAAGTTACACCTAAATATCTTAAAAAAGTAAGATCAGTTAAGACTGGAAAAGTTTATATTGATAATCAAATGAATCACAAAATTGCTGATGATATTGTACTTGATAGACAAACTATGGCAAACGAAGGTGTTGTTATGATTGTTGCTCAAGTAAATGCAAACGATAGAAAAATGGAGAATAGACCTAAGGTAACTTCATTTGGTCTTGTTCCAAATAAACAAGATAGAAACTTTGCTAGAGAGATTGAAGATATCTTAGAAACTTTCTTACAAAATGCAAGAGAAGGTGTATTTAAAAACAATAGATACTTAGAAGATGAACTAAGAAAAGTTGTTAGAAAACACTGTTTCAGAAAATATAAAAAATACCCAATGATTGTACCAACACTATTTGTACAATAAGGAAATAAAAATGGATTTCAATAAAATTGCAAGTGATGTATTAGAGATTGAAGCTAATGAACTATTATTAGCTGCTAAAAATATCAAAGATTTTGATATAGAAAAAGCAGTTGATTTAGTAGTTTCTTGCAAGGGAAAACTTATTATTACAGGAGTAGGGAAGTCTGGTTTAGTTGGAGCTAAAATAGCCGCAACATTAGCTAGTACTGGAACATCATCTTTCTTTTTACATCCAACAGAAGCTATGCATGGTGACTTAGGAATGATTGGAAAAGATGATATCGTTTTAGCAATATCTTATAGCGGTGAAAGTGAAGAATTAATTCAACTTCTTCCTCACCTTAAAAGATTTGATATACCATTAATTGCAATGGCTAAAACAAAAGAGTCTACTCTTGGTAAATATTCTGACTTCTTTATGAATATATCTGTATCAAAAGAGGCTTGTCCTTTAGATACAGCTCCTACTTCTTCTACTACATTAACAATGGCTATGGGTGATGCTTTAGCTGTTTGTTTAATGAAAAAAAGAGATTTCAAGAAAGAAGATTTTGCATCATTTCATCCAGGTGGAAGCTTAGGGAAGAAGTTATTTATTAAAGTAGATGACTTACTTAGAAGAGATAATTTACCTGTTGTTTCACGTGAAACAAAGTTAAAAGATGCAATCGTAACTATGAGTGAAGGAAGACTAGGAAGTGTACTTATTGTTGATGAAAACAATAGATTAAGTTCAGTTCTTAGTGATGGGGATTTAAGAAGAGCATTAATGTCTGATGGTTTCTCATTAGATTGTGAAATTGAAACAATATCTACTAAAAATCCTAAAACAGTAAAAGATAAAAACATCTTAGCAAGTGATGCACTAAGAATCATAGAAGAGTATAAGATTCAAGTGTTAATCGTTACAGATGAAGAGGGTAAAATAGAAGGTATTTTACATATTCATGACCTAATTGAAGCAGGAATCAAATAATGAAAAATCAAGAAGAAACAGTAGAATTAACAAGACTTAATAAGTTTATTTCACATAATAGTAATTACTCAAGAAGAGAAGCAGATAAAGTAATAGAAGAAGGAAGAGTTACTATAAATGGAAATCCAGTAACAAACCTTGCTACTAAAGTATCACCAAATGATGATGTAAGAATTGGAAAAAAATTAATTAAAGAAGACAAAAATAGAATGTATACAGTAATAATGTATAATAAACCAAAAGGGGAGTTAGTAACTAAAAATGACCCTCAAGGTAGAAAGACTGTTTTTGATTCTTTAGATAAAAAGTATAAGCACTTTATGCCAATTGGAAGACTAGATTATGCTAGTGAAGGTTTAATTCTTTTAACTGATTCTGTAGATGTAGCAAATAAATTAATGCACTCTAAATTAGAGAGAATCTATAAAATAAAAGTAGATGGTGAAATTCATCCAAAAGTAGAAGAGGCTATGTTACATGGTTTAGAGCTTGAAGATGCAAGTAATGGAGCACATGAAAAGTCAAAGATTAAATCTATGAACTTTGAGCCTTTTGTTGCATACAAGATTTTAACAAACAACAAAAATTTCTCAAAACTAAAAGTTGCAATTGCTGAAGGTAAGAATAGAGAACTTAGAAGATTCTTTGGACACTTTGGTTTAAATGTAATGGACTTAAAAAGATTTGAATTTGGTGGAATGACACTAAACAATCTTCCTACTGGAAAAAGTAGATATTTAACTAAGGATGAATATAAAGATCTAAGATCTTTTCTAAATACTCAAGATGACTGATTTATCAAACATATTACGTCCACAAGCTCTAAATGAGTTTATAGGACAAAAACATATAATCGGTAAAGATAAAACACTATATAAACTAATAGAAAAAAAAGAGATTCCTCATCTCTTTTTTTATGGTAAACCAGGAACTGGAAAAACTACTCTAGCAAAAATCATTGCAAGAAATATCAATACAGATTATTACTACTTTAATGCAACAACTATAAAAATAGAAGATTTAAGAAAGGTATTTGCAAAATACAAAAATGCTTTACTTAAGCCTATCGTTTTTATTGATGAAGTTCATAGGTTATCAAAAAACCAACAAGAAGTATTACTGCCAATAATGGAAAGCTATGAGGCAATTATTATTGGAGCTAGTACAGAAAACCCATTCTTTACTCTTACAAATGCAATTAGGTCTAGATCTTTTTTATATGAGTTTAGAGCCTTTACTAAAGAAGAGATGGAAGAGGTTTTAAAAAAAACATTTAACCATATATCATACACGATAGATAATGATGCTAGAGAGTACTTAATCCTATCAAGTAGTGGTGATGCTAGGGCAATGCTAAACTTGCTTAATTTCGCCGTTAAAATTGATTCTCACGTAACTATGAAAATACTAAAAGAGTTAAGAGAATATCCAATTGGCGATGGAGTTAGTTCAAAAGATAGCCATTATGATTTGGCAAGTGCTATGATTAAGTCAATAAGGGGTTCTGATGTAGATGCAGCACTTTATTATATGGCAAGACTTATAGATGGTGGAGAGAGCGTAGAATTTATCACAAGAAGATTGGTTATTCATGCAAGTGAAGATATAGGAAACGCTAATCCAAATGCTCTTACTATGGCTGTAAATACAATGGTTGCAACCTCAAAAATAGGATATCCAGAGAGTAGAATAATCCTTTCTCAATGTATTATCTATTTAACTTCATGTCCAAAATCAAATGCTTCATATATGGGTATCAATAAAGCACTTGGTGATGTACAAAATGGTAGAATATTAGAAATACCAAAACACCTAAAAGATAAACATATAGGATATAAATATCCCCATGATTATGGTGGTTGGGTAGAGCAACAATATTTAGTAGAACCAACTACATATTATGATTCATTAAATGTCGGATATGAAAAAACATTAAATGAATGGCTGAAAAAAATAAAGACTAAAGACTTTTAGCGAAGGAAAATAGATGGACTTTCTTTTAGATTACTATTTATGGATAGTAGTTTTTCATATTGTAGCAGTGATGTCATGGATGGCAATGCTATTTTATCAACCAAGACTTTATGTATATCATACAGAACACAAAGAAAAAAAAGAGTTTGTAGAAGTTGTTAAAATACAAGAATTAAAGATGTATAAATACATTGGAATGCCAGCTATGTGGGCAACTCTTGCAAGTGGATTTTTGATGGTAGCTATCAATCCTGATTTATTAAAAGGTGATGGATGGCTTCATGCAAAGATATTTTTTGTCTTACTCCTTGTTGCTTACTCTTTTTCTTTAGGACATTATAGAAAAGAGCTTGAAAAAGGAAACTATACAAAAGAAGGAAAGTTCTTTAGAGCTTATAATGAAGTTCCTACAGTATTAGCAGTTCTTATTGTTGGATATGTTGTTACAAAAACATTTTCACTAAGCTTTACAGTAATAACACTATTAATAGGAAGTTTTATAATATATAAAGTATTAAATCACAAATCAAAAGAAAAGAAGAATTAATGAGTTTTGAAAAAGTTTATGTTCTAGATACAAATATTTTACTTGAAGATGCAACAAACATCTTTAAATTAAGTGATGAAAAGAAGAATCTAATTGTCTTACCAGAAACAGTTCTTGATGAAATAGATAGTAAAAAAGGTGGTTTTGATGAAATAAACTTCCAAGCTAGAGAGTTTGCTAGAATACTAGAGAACTCTAAAATCATTGATACAAAAAAAGAAGAGAACTTCAAAATAGTAAGACTAGAGATACAAACTCAAAAAGAAGCAATCATCGATGTTATCTCATGTGAAGAGTATGCTATAAATACTAAAAATGTGGCTTTAAATATCATAAATGATAGAAAAATCCTTGAAGTGGGGCTTTTTGCGAAAAGACATTATGATGAAAATACAACTTTCCTTTCACTTGATATTATGGCAAGAACAAGAGCTGTATCTTTAGATATAAAGACTGATTCCCTTGTTGGTTCAAATCAAGAAGAGTTTAATTATGAGTTTATTAAAACTATTGAGATAAAGTTTGAAGATACAGAGCATTTAGATAACGCCTTAATTACAGACTTTGATAGTGAATATGCACCCCATAATTTTAACTACTGTTTTAAAGTAAAAGGTTCTGACCAAGTTATTCTTGCAACAGTTCAAAATAAAAGAGTAATTTTATTAGATGAAGGTGAAATGAGAAATCAAATAATTACTCCTTTAAATAAAGAGCAACTATTCTTTTCTTGTGGAATCCTTTCTCATTTTTATAATGTACTTATTGTTGAAGCAAAAGCTGGTTCTGGTAAAACTTTACTTGCATTAAGTGGAGCATTAAAGTTAATTAGACAAAAAAACTATCAAAGAGTGATTTATATTAGAAACTCTGTTGAATCCCTTGATAAGGGTGAGGATGTAGGATATCTTCCTGGCTATGAAGAGAAGTTTAGAATCTATAACCACCCATTAATGGATAGTTTAGACTATATTATTAGAACAGAACATAAAAGAAAACAGGCAAATAAAAAGAATGCTGAGAATATTCAAGAGTTAGATGACCAAGAAGTAACTCAAAGAATAGAACAAATGATTCAAAACTATGGAATAGAAACAATGTGGGTAGGAGAAATGAGAGGAAGAACTCTTTCTAATGCCTTTGTTATAATCGATGAAGCACAAAATATGTCAAATAAAACTATGCAAATGGTTTTATCAAGGGTTGATAACACTTGTAAAGTTGTGATTCTAGGAAGTAATAAGCAAATTGATAACTTCTACGTAAATAAACATACAAATGCATTAACTACTCTTTTAAAATCTACAAAAAATGAGAACTCACTTGTGAATATCTTTGCAATTAAGTTACAAAAAGTATTAAGAGGTCCAATCACTGAGTGGGCTGAACAAATATTTACTTCAAAAAATAGATAATTTATTTAAAATTAGATACCTTTATGTATTAAAATATGTAAAGGTATTCAAATGAAAATTGTATTTTTAGACACTAAAACCTTAGGAAATGATATTTCACTTGATAAGTTTGAAACTTTGGGTGAAGTAATAAAATATGAGACTACAGATCCACGTGAAACATTACAAAGAGTTCAAGATTGTGATGTAGTAGTTACAAATAAAGTAGTACTTTCAAAAGAAGTTATAGAAAAGTCAAACTTTAAACTTATTTGTATAACAGCAACTGGAACTAACAATGTAGACCTTGAAACAGCATCTAAAGCAAATGTAGAAGTTAAAAATGTAACTGATTATTCAACTTCAAGTGTTGCTCAATTAACAATAACATTGGTCTTAGAACTTATTCAAAAGATTTCATATTATAAAGAGTATGTTGATTCATTACAGTGGTCAAGAAGCAATCTTTTCACACATATTGACAAACCATTCTTTGAATTAAAAAACAAAAAATGGGGAATAATTGGACTTGGTAATATTGGAAAAGAAGTTGCAAAAATAGCAAGTGCTTTTGGAAGTGAAGTTAATTATTATTCTACTTCAGGTAAGAATTTAAATACAGATTATAATAATGTAAGTCTAGAAGAGTTACTTAAAACTTCTGATGTAATTTCAATTCACTCACCACTTAATGATGCAACATACAATTTGCTAAATAAAACAAATCTAGATATGCTAAAAGAAGATGCTATTTTAGTAAATGTAGGTCGTGGTGGAATTATAAATGAAAGTGATTTGTCTATAAAGTTAGATTCAGCTAAAAGTCTATATTGTGGGCTTGATGTTGTAGAAAAAGAGCCAATTGAAGAGACTAATCCTTTACTTAAAATCAAAAATAAAGACAGATTGATACTAACACCACATGTTGCATGGGCATCAGTAGAAGCAAGAACAACTTTAATGAATAAAGTATTTGACAATATAAAATCTTTTGTATTATAATACGTACTATAATATGTATAGGAGTACACATGAATCTTTTACAGTATAGGTCAGATGAGATGGTTTCATCTACAGAGTTGATTAGAAAAAGTAAAAATATCTTTAATAAGCTTCAAAAAAAAGAGATAGAGAAAGCAGTAATACTTAGAGATGGGAAACCTCAGTTTATGCTTTTAGATTTTGATACTTATGAAGAGTTAATGAGTGAATATCTATCTTTAAAACAACTTTTAGAAAATGGTGAAACTAAAGTTAAGAAAAAGAAAGCAAAAAAAGTTGAAGTAGAGGAAGAGTTTATTGAAATAACTGAAACTTATAAAGATGAAGAGATAAAAAAAGATGAACTTGAAGAAGCTTTAGCTCAAATAGAAAAACTAGGTTTAGAAGAAAAAAGTTCTAAAGCAGAAGAAAAGAAAGACGACCTAGATATTGAAATTGATATTAAAGAGATTAATAAAGAGAAACAACCTTTAAAAGATTTCTGGGAATAAAATGACAACAGATATACTTGTAATTGGTTCAGGAGGAGCTGGATTAACAGCTGCATTAGAAGCAAAAGTAAATAATACAAGAGTAACTGTAGTTTCTAAGTGTTATCCTACTAACTCACAAACTTGTCAAGCACAAGGTGGAATAAATGCTGTATTAGAAACTACTAAAAATGATTCAATAGAAAAGTTTATAGAAGATACTTTTACAGCTTCTAAAGGTATTGCAAGTAAAAGTAATATAAAAAAGATGTGCCAAGCATCAAAAGAGATAATTACTTGGCTAGATGACATAGCAGTACCATTTTCAAAAGATGAACGAAACAGTATAGCCCAAAGAAAATTTGGTGGAACAAAAGCTAAAAGAACCTGTTATAGCTCAGACTATACAGGTTTGAAAATCTTACATACACTTTATGACCAATGTATTAAAAATAAAATAGAGTTTCTAAATGAGTATTTTCTTTTAGATTTTATAAAAGAAGATGAGAGTATTTATGGGGCTGTATTTTTAGATATTAAAACATTGGATGTGATAAAGATTTATGCAAAGAACGTAATCTTAGCAAGTGGTGGTTATGCAGGAATCTATGAAAACAATACTACAAATTCAAGTTTTACTACCTCAGAAGCTTTAGTAAAAGCTTATAAAAATGAAGCAACTTTATCAAATCTAGAGTTTGTACAGTTTCACCCAACAGCTATAGAAGGAACAAATACTTTAATAAGTGAAAGTGCTAGAGCTGAAGGTGCTTATTTAGTTGATGAAGAAGGTAATCGATTTATTGATGAATTAAAATCAAGGGATGAAGTTTCAAGGGCTATAAGTGAAAAACTATTAAACAATGAAAAGGTCTTTTTAGATTTAAGACATCTTGATGAAAAACTAATAAATGAACTTCTTCCTCAGGAAAAACAACTTGCAAAAACATTTAAAGATATAGATATCTCAAAAGAGTTATTGCCTATAGTTAGTGCTGCTCATTATAGTATGGGTGGTATTTTATGTGATGAAAATGCAAAAACATCACTTAAAAACCTTTTTGTATGTGGAGAGTGTGCCCAAGGAAACGTACATGGAGCAAATAGGTTAGGTGGTAACTCTTTATTAGAAGTTATTTACTTAGCAAAAAAAGCTGGAAATAGTGCTTATCAAAACTTGCAAAGTGCAACTATAAAAGAAGATATCAAAACAGTAGATTTTGAAAAAAGTATAGAAGATATACTTTCAAATAAAAATATAATAAATGTCTCTAAAGAGAAAAAAGAGTTTGGAGAGAGACTTTTTAAAGCTCTTGGAGTATTTAAAGATGAAATTAGTATGAAAACTTTATTATCTTATTTAGAGGAGTTAGAGCAAAAATTAAAAGTCTCTACAATAGAAGATAAAAGTAGGGTATATAATAAAAGCTTTATTGAGTTCTTAGAGTTTAAAGAGTCTGTTTATATGGCAAAACTAATAGCTAAGTGTGCTTTAGAGAGAAAAGAGAGTAGAGGGGCACATTTTAGAACAGACTTTAAAGAAGAAAAAGAAGAGTTTGCAAAGATTAGTATTGTAAAGTATGAAAAAGAGCAAGATATTATTTCCTATGAAGACGCAGTATGAAAATAAAAGTAAGTAGATTTAATCAAGAGAAAACTCTTATTGAAGAGTTTGAAGTGAAAGAGAATAAAACACTTTTAGAAAATCTTGTTGAAATAAAACAAGATAAAGACTCTACTTTAACTTTTAAACATGGTTGTAGAAGTGGAGTTTGTGGCTGTTGTTCTGTAAGAGTAAATGGTCAAGAAAGATTAGCCTGTAAAACAAAATTAAAAGAGAATGATTTAGTTGAACCACTTAAAAACTACGAAGTCTTAAAGGATTTAGTAGTTGATACTTCAAAGGAAGAAGAGCTTTTAACTAAAACAAATAGCTTCTTACATAAAAAAGAAGATGTAAGCATTTCAATAAAAGATGAAAAGCAAATAGAGAGACAAAGTAACTGTATTTTATGTCAAAGTTGTTATAGCTCATGTCCTATTTATGAAGTAAATGAAAACTTCTTAGGACCATACGCTTTAACAAGAGCTTTAAGATACGTAGATGATAAAAAAGAGGGTGATAAACTAGCTATTTTAGCCTCTATTCAAGAAGATGGTATTTGGGATTGTACTTTATGTGGAAACTGTACTTTTGTATGCCCTCAGGCAATTGATCCAAAGATGGATATAACAAACCTTAGAATGAAATCAGCTCAAAGTGGTTTTGAAGATAAGAGTATGCAAAACTATAATAGTTTTAATAGTGGATTTGACCCAATGGGAGGTTTTAATCCCAATGGGTTTTAGTTTATAGATTATTTTTAATATATAAATAATCAGACATCTCAGTCCACTCTCTTACATCTTTCATATAAGCATCTTGGTGGTCTAAAATCTCTTTTAACTCAGGAGATTTTGCTCCTAGTTCTGCTCTTAGTTCAGCATTTGCTTTTTTCATCTCATCCATAATCTCTTTAGGGAATGTTTTTACTTGAATATTTGGATGTTCTGCTTTCATCTTTTTCCAAGCTTTTGCATTCATATCATAGTTTTGGATATACATATCATATGCCGCTGTTCTAATTGTAAGTACTAAAATTTCTTGTAAATCTTTTGGTAACTTATCAAAAGTCTTTTTATTGATTAAAAACTGCATTTCTGAAGCTGGTTCATGCCAACCTGTATAGTAGTATGAAGCAATTCTATGGAATCCCATTCCTATATCCATAGATGGACCAACCCATTCTAAAGCATCAATAGTATTTCTATCTAAAGCAGTATAAAGCTCTCCTGGAGCAATATTTGTAACTTGAACACCAAGTTTAGCCATAATCTCACCAGCAAAACCAGGAATTCTCATCCTAAGACCTTGTAAGTCTTCTAAAGATTTAATCTCTTCTTTAAACCATCCACCCATTTGAACTCCAGTACTTCCCCCTGGAAATGAAAGTAGTCCATGTTTTGAGTAAACTTTTTGCATAAGCTCTAAACCACCACCTTCATAAAACCATGCATACTGCTCAGGTGCAGTCATACCAAAAGGCATAGAAGTAAAAGGAAGTGCTGCAATATCTTTACCTTTCCAGTAATATGAAGCAGAGTGACCCATATCGTACTGACCACCTTTTACCATATCTAAAATACCAAGTGGTGACTTATGTTTATTAGAAGCATCAACTCTAATTTTTAATCTTCCATTTGACATAGTTTCAGCATATTTTGCCATATTACGTGCTGAATCAATTAATGGTGATAGTGTAGGTCCCCATGTTGTAGCCATAGTAAGAGTATAGCTTCTTACTTTTTGCTTCTCCTCTTTCTTTGTTCCTTGTTTCTTTGTATCATTACAACCTGTAAAAAGAACAGCTAATGAGACAAAAAGAAGTGTAAGTTTTTTCATCTTTTCCCTTTTTTCTTAGTAGCCATTTATAAGTTATACTAATATTGACTACTAATTTTAGTAGGGCTATTTTAACCAATACTCTCTTATTTCATAGCTATAAATATTATAAATCATATTATTAAACTACTTATCGTAACTTTTTGATTGTATTTAGTTGTTGGTTTATTTTTTTAAGATAAGCATGGGCTCTTCTATTTTCTGGATGGCAAGCAATTATCTTCTCAAAAGTTATCTTGGCCTCATCAAAGTTTTGTTTTATATAAAGATTAATTCCTTTTGCTTCAAGGGTTCCTGTCATATCGCACTTCGCAACTTTAGAAGCACTTATTATCTCTTTTGCTTCTTGGTTGTTTTGATTAATCTTTAAAACTTCTTTTGCAACTTTTGATGCTTTATTATAGTTTTTATTTGCTAAATATGATTTCGCTTCTTCTATTAACTCTTTTTGTTTAATATAGTGCAGATAATTATTGATTGTTTTATCTTCTTGGTAAATAGAGCTTAATAAATTGAACTCTTTTTTTGCTTGAGAATAGTTCTTTTTATTATAAAGAGAGATACTATTTTTAACTAGTCCTTTATAAGAGTTTTTTATTATACTTTTTGCTTTCATTGCTATAGGATTGAAGTCATCATATTTAACTAGTTTCTTTACACTATTATTTAAAGAGCGAGTGTGATAAACCGTCATTTTGTTTTTATTTAGTAGATTTTGAACTTTTTGTTCTTTTTTATTTATAAAGCTTTTTACCTTTGCATCTTCAAGAAGGGTCTCTTTTAATTTAATAGCTTCTTTTAAAGTAGGGTTATTACGCATTGTTATATTTATATAGTATAAGGATTTTATTTTATTTTTTTTAGCATTTGCATGAGCTTTTTTCAAAAAGTACTTAGCATTATATGAGGCTCTATTTTTTAAATTGTTTATATATTCTTTAGAGTAAACCTCTTTTGCTTCATAGAAATTAACTTTTTCATATGCAAGAATAGCCTTGTGGTAATATTTGTTTTTTAAGTGAATATCACCTTCTTTTTTATAACTCTCTATTTCATTAACAACACTATGATATATTTCAAACTTTTTTTCAGCAGAAAGAGAATTCACTGAAACAAGTGAACAAGCTGTAAATAAAAAAGGTATAAGAAGTGTGATTAAAAATGGCATTATTCTTTTCATGGCATATTTTCCTTGAAGACAATTGAGCTTACTTTAATAGCTTGAGAAAACCCTTTTACTTTTAAAGGCTCTATTGGATTAGTTTTATATTTATTATCTAGTTTTTCAATAAGAGTATTTTCTACTAAGATTTCATTTGCTTTTGCATGGGAACAAAGTCTAGCTGCAAGATTAACTGCTGAACCCATTGATGTAAAGTCCATACGTTCGTGTGCTCCTACATTTCCAACGATAGCTTCACCTTTGTTTATTCCAATTCCTACATTGCATATTGTATGCTTTTGTTCTTTTCTATATATATTTTGTTTAGAGATACTATTTTGAATCTCAATTGCAGCATTTATAGCATCTTCTAGACTATTATCTCCTGTAAAAGAAGCCATAACTTCATCTCCAATGAATTTGTCTATATCTCCATTGTTTTTCTTTATAATCTCAGCTTGTAAATTTAGATAGAAGTTAACTATCTCTACAACTTCGCTTGGAGTCTTTTCTTCACTCATTTGAGTAAAACCTCTAATATCAGAGAAAAGGAAAGTTTGCGTACGATACTCACCTCCTAATAGAAGCTCTTGTTTTGTATCCTCTTGAATCATGCTTATTGTAGAACCAGAAACAAACTTCTGCATATGATTACGTTCTCTTAATCCATTTATCATAGTATTAAACTGCTCAGATAAAACACCAATCTCATCTGCTGTATTAATATTTAGTTCAAGATTTAAGTCTCCTTTTGAGACTTTGTTTGCAGCAGCTGTTATTTCTAATATAGGACGAGTAAATTTCAATCCAAAGAAATATACAATCATTGTTGCAATAAAGATAAAAATAAGAGCAGTCAAGATAGAGATATTTATTACTTTATTTATAATTCCATAGATAGCCTCTTTATCATATTTTAGGACTACTGCTCCTAAAAGAATAGTTTGCTCTTTAAAAGTATAAAGAATAGGTCTTGTAAATTGATAGGCTTTTGTATTGTTGTTTATTAAAATATCTTTTTTTAGTATTGATTCAGAGTTTGCACTAGTTAACTGTTTATGTAACTCTTCATCACTTAAGTAGATAGCTTCTTTATTTTTTTTAAAACCAGTTAGATATGTAAATTTATTAGTGTTTTCAATCTTTTGTCGTTGATATATAGATATATCTAAAAAACCATCTATTTTAGATTGTTCAATCTTTTTAACAAGCTCACTTAGATTAAGTTTGTTCTCATATGTTCTTTCTAATAAGGCTTGTCTAGAAAAGTTAGCAATATGAGTAATCGAACTATTTACTACATCAAAAGACTTTTTCTCAATAGAGTCTGTCATAAGCTTAATAATAATAGAACTTAGAATAACTACAGTAGTAATAATAATAGCAATAGTAAACCCAATAAGCTTAAGTTTTATTCCACCATTTTTTAATAATATGTATAATCTATTTTTTAATTCAGTTATTTTATTTTTAATACTTAAAATCCCCACTAGCTACCTTGTATAGATAATCGGAATTATAGTGTATTTTGTTTATAGTTAGGTCAATATATAAAATTATTATTTATTTTGTTGCCAGTAAGGTGGTGACCATGATTGGACTTGAACCAACGACAACTACGATGTCAACGTAGTGCTCTACCAACTGAGCTACACGGTCAAAAAAAGGACTATCACAACAGAAGAAAAGTTGTGATAAGTCTGAGGTACTTAATAAAATATGTTATCTTTTAAGTTCGTGAAGTTCACTAAATAAATAAGCTTCAACTATTTCATCAATACTTCTTTGAGTAGGAGCTACTAAAACAGAAGCATTTTCTTGTTGAAATTGCCAAACATACTCTTGGTCATTTTGAACAACAACTGTCTCAATGAAAGCATTTATTTCATCTTTATCTTTATAAAACTTACAGTTTTCTATTTGTCCTTCGTTTAATTCAACAAAGGCCCAGTATTCAAGTGCATCTAGTGTAGTTAATAGGGCTTCATGCCTTCTATTTGAATCTACAGGGATTAGTAAACTCATACTAAAATCCTTCAAGTTTTCTAAATAATATTATTAGGTGATAAATATTATTCGTTGTATTATATATTCTTACAACTTATTAAAACTTTACTTATTTACTATAGATATATTTTTTTAAACCATTTAGAAAAGATATAGATAGTCCATAGATGTTGTTTGAACTTTCTTTGTGAAGAAAGAGTATAGATATGTTTCAAATACTCTTCGTTAAAAAGGTTTGTTTCTTTATTTACATCTAGAATAGTTTGTAAAATAGAGTCTTTATACTCTTGGTGAATCCATTCATTAAATGGCGAGTTAAAACCTTTTTTTGTACGATTTACTATTTGTTCTGGAATATATTTTAAAGCAATCTTTTTTAGAAGATACTTGTTTGTATCCCCAACTTTTAGCTTTGAATCAATGTTAAAAGCAAGATTTACTAGTCTATAGTCTAAAAATGGAGTTCTAACCTCTAACGAGTTTCGCATAGAGATACGGTCAACCTTACTTAGAAGAGCTTCTCCTAGCCATATTTTTAAATCAATATAACTCATCCAATCAACGGGGTCTTTTTTAGGATTTTCTGTTTTAAAAGTAGGTACTTTTTTAAATAGTTTTCTTTTTTGGATATCTGAATATATTTCACCAAAAGAGTTATAGATATTTTGTTTTTTAACTACTCTTCTTAAGTATTCACTCTCTTTTGTATTGTTTTGTAAGGCACTAATAATAGAGTTTAAAAACTCATTTTGCCCATTGTCTAATGTCTTTGCAAAATCATAATAACCTAAAAACTTTGCATAGTTGTCATATCCTAAAAACAGCTCATCACTTCCTTCTCCACTTAAAACAGTTTTTATTCCTGTTTGATGAATTTTATTAGTAAGTATATTAAGTGGAACTGCTGCACTATCTGCATGGGGTTGTTCAAGTGCAGTTAAAGTATCTTCAAAGTAGTTTATAAAATCATCTTTTCCTATTTCAAGTCTTGTGTGGTTTGAGTTTATATGTTTTGCTGTAATATCTGCATAATCTAGTTCACAATAGTTTTTATATTCACTATATCCTACTGAGAAAGTATTGATTTGTTTGTTTGTAATCTTAGAGTATAAAGCAGATACAAGTGAGCTATCAACTCCACCACTAAGTAAACTTCCAACTTCTACATCTGAAACAAGCCTTGCTTCAATACTTTTGATTAAAGTCTCTTCTATCTTTTCTAGGGCTTCACTTTCATCTTTTACAGCTTTGTAGGTATTGATTTTATAGTATCTTTTCTTTTTTAAATCATTGTTTTGTAAAGTAAAGTACGTTGCTGCTTCAAGAGAGTTTATATCTTGATAGAAAGTATTAGGAGCGATTGGTACAAAATATTGAACATATTGGCTAAGGGCTACTTTATTTAGCTTTGGAGTACTTCCTAGTAGCTTTATAATAGAGTTTATAGAAGAAGAGAAGATAAACTTATTGTCTTTGTGGTAGTAGAAAAATGGTTTCTTCCCATATCTATCCCTTGCACAAAAGTATTTCTCTTTTTTCATATCATAAAGGCAAAAAGAGAACATACCATTTATCTTGTTTAAAAAGTCTTCTTCGTACTTTTGATAAAGTCTTATTAGAACTTCTGTATCCGATGAGGTTTTACACTCTAAAGCCTCTTCTTGTATTAGTTCTTGATAGTTATAGATTTCTCCATTAAAAACAATTAGAATATCATCAAAAACCATTGGTTGATTTGCTTCATTGTCTAAATCAATAATTGCTAATCTTGTGTGACCAAATTCTTTGTCTTTTATTTTTAGTGAAGAGTTATAATCAGGACCTCTATTGTTTAAATTTTCTAAAGCCTCTTTAAAATTGTTTGATAAAAAGTTAGCTCCTAAAATACCACACATCTTTATACTCCAAAAAACTTATCAATAATGATAATATAAACAGCCATAAAACCAATAAAACTTAAGGTACTAATAATTACTGCAAAAGTTGTATCTATAGGTTTACAGTTGTATAAAGCTGATAGATTTACATTATTAACTGCAAGGGGGACGATTAATTCTAAAAAGATAATTGCACCAACAAAAGGGTCAATTTTAAAATAAACAATCACAAATAGACCAATGATAGGTAAGATAATATGTTTAAACAAAGTGATATTTATAGATAAATTCCAGTTAGCACTTTTTACTTTTACTTGTGACATAAAGATACCAAATACAACAAGTTGCATAACTATTGCTGCGTACGCTCCCATTGTAAATACTTTTTCAAAGTTTGCATTTAAAGAGAAACCATAGTAATTAAATAAAATAGCTAAAATAGCTGCATGAATAGCTGGTATTTTAAATATCTCTTTTAAAGCATCAGTGAATTTAAACTTCTCACCTGCAAAGAAGTAAACTGAAAAGATATAGATATAAAACATATTTGCAATATTTAAAATAGAAGTATATGGAACTGAAGCTTCACCAAAAAGAGCAATTCCCAGTGGAATACCTAAGTTCCCTGTATTTCCAACAAGAGATGAAGCTAAAAAGATAGAACGGTCTTGATAGTCTTTAAAGATTTTCTTTGAATAAAAGAAAGCAAAAAATAGTGTGATAAATACAGCAACTGCATAAATTAAAGGTGAAATTATAAATTCATCATTTATAGGAGCTCTTGTTAATCCCCAAAAAATAAGTATAGGTTGTAAGAAATATAGGTTTAGAAGTACAAAACTCTTTTCGTTTACTTGATCTTTAAAACTACGTTTAAAAACAAAACCAATAACAATAAGAATATAGATTGTAGCAACGGAAATAAGAGCGTCTATGATAAATTCCTTTTAATTAAAAAAGGAATTTTATCAAAATAAAGTAGTTTGTTAGCTTTTAGTTCATGATACCTTTAATCATGAAGAAGATAGCAGCAGATAAACAAGCAGCAGCAGGAACAGTAATAACCCATGCAGCTACAATTTTCTTAACCGCATCTCTTTTTACATATTTTACTCTCTTAGCTTGTTTGAAATCTCTTTTTTCTTGTTTTACTTGGTCAACTTTTTCATCAATTAATTTATAAAGTTCAGCAATTCTTACATAGTCAGCTTTACTCTTTTTATCTAGGTTCTCTAACGTATCTAACTCTTCTTGGTACCCATCTAAAATCTTTTTATCTTTTTTAAATCTTTTTCTAGTGTCTGCAATAAATTTGCTCTCTGATGAATCAAGGTACTCTCTTAGGAAACCAACACCAAATACCCCACCAACTGCAATATGAGTTGAAGAGACAGGAAGTCCTAATTGAGAAGCAATAATTACAGTAACAGCAGCAGCCATAGCAATAGAGAATGCTCTCATTTGGTCAAGCTCAGTAATCTCTGAACCAACTGTCTTAATAAGCTTTGGTCCAAATAGTGCAAGACCTACTGCAATACCAAGAGCACCAACTGCCATAACCCAGAATGGAATACCAACTTTAGAGTTAATTCCATGACTTATAATAGCATCATTAATAGCTGCTAATGGTCCAATAGCATTTGCAACATCATTTGCTCCATGGGCAAAAGAAAGTAGGGCTGCTGCAAAAATTAATGGAATAGTAAATAAAGAGTTTACTGAATCTCTGTCATTGCTAAGTTTTTCAGCTGCTTTAGTAATTAGTGGTCTTACAAAATAGTAAACTGCAACTGCAATTATAAGCGCAATTCCAGCAGCTGTAAAGAAATCTAATTTAATTAGTTTTTTAATACCTTTTAAAATTAGGTATGTAGAGAATGCCCAAGTCATAAATGCTACTAAATAAGGAACAACAATTTTTGCTGCTGCTATCATATCCTTTTTAAAGACTATTCTTGTTTTTATTATATAAAGGAAACCAGCTGCAATTAGTCCACCTAAAACTGGAGATATTACCCAAGAAGCTGCAATTTTACCCATAGTATCCCATGAAACAATTGCAAATCCAGCTGCGGCAATACCAGCTCCCATAACTCCACCAACAATAGAGTGAGTTGTTGAAACAGGTGCTCCAATTGATGTAGCAAAGTTAAGCCATAATGCAGCAGATAATAAAGCAGCAGTCATAGCCCAAATAAAAATCTGTGGGTCAGAGATAAGTGCAGGGTCAATAATACCTTTTTTGATTGTTTTAACAACATCTCCACCAGCAATAAATGCACCCATTGCTTCAAATATTACTGCAATTATAATTGCAGCAGTCAAAGTCAGTGCTTTAGAACCAACAGCAGGACCAACATTGTTTGCAACATCATTTGCTCCAATGTTCATAGCCATATATGCACCAAAAACTGCACCAATAATTAAGAACGTATTATTAGGAACATTTCCATGAGATGTATATGACCACAAGAAAACCATAGCCATAAATAATAGTGCTAAAGATATCTTAGCAAACCCTGGAAGTGTTTTTTCCCTAGCTTTGTCGAACTTATCAATTGTTTTAATATCCAACGTATACCCTTTGTGTAACTTTTCTGTAACTAATATTTTGTAGGATTGTATTGGGTAAATCCTTACACAACCTTTAAGTAAGCTTAAACTTTATATTACTAAACTAACTAAGATATTTTATATCTCTATAATATATTCTACACTTTTTTTCAAATTTCTATACTTTTTTTCATATTTTTTTGAAAAAAATATCTTCATTGTAATAAAAAACTTGACAAAAAGTACTTTTTTCTATAGAATGGTAATAAAATATAGAGAAAATACATAAAGGAGTTATAAATGAGTATTAGAATTTTAACTGCCAATGAAAATCCAAAGGTAGAAAAACTAAAAAAAGAGTTTGATATTTTTAGAGTAATCGACATCAAAAAAGGTGAATTACAAATGATTGAATTCTTTAATAAAGATGGAGCATTTAGAGGATTTGGTAGGGATACAAAAACAGCTTTTAAGAAAGCTAAAAAAGTTTTAAAAAACTACTATAGCTAGTAGTTAAAATGAAGCAAGAAGAAGATTATCTTCTTCTTGGTCTTCTTCTTGATGAATCAGAGTGACCATTTCCTCCGCTTCTATTTCTAGAACCAGATCTTCTTTGACCATTTCTTCCTCTTCCACCGTTTCTACCTCTAGAGTCTCTTCCACCTCTATCATCTTTCATTCTTTCGAATAATCTTGTGATATCTTTTTCAGACTTACCAATGTTGTTACTTCCTTTTACGTAAGTAGTATTAGTAAGCATTGAAGCTAGTTTATGAGCAATAGTAGATAAATCGTACTCTTCTTTCATACTTTCAACTAAGTCAATTCCTGAATCATAAACTTTTTGTTCAATAATTTTACTTTTTAGAGTATCAGTTTTCTTTTCTTTTACTGATTCTACGTTTGGAATAACTTTAGCTTCTAGTTTTCCACCAGTTGCTTTTTGAATTTTTTGTAACATTCTAAATTCATGTGGAGTAACAATAGAAACAGCCATACCGTCTTTACCAGCTCTTCCTGTTCTTCCAATTCTGTGTACATAAGATTCTGAATCAAATGGTAAATGGTAGTTAAATACGTGAGTTACATCATTTACATCTAATCCTCTTGCAGCAACATCTGTTGCAATAAGAACTTCAAGTCTTCCTTTTTTGAATGCATTAATAGCTTCTTCTCTTTGTCTTTGTTCCATGTCACCATGAAGACCTTTTGCTGAGAAACCTTGAGATACTAAGAATGTAGCTAATCTATCTACTTCTTTTTTAGTTCTACAGAAGATAATTGATTTATCAGGGTTTTTAAAGTCATATAATCTAATTAAAGCATCATCTCTTTCATGTTCATCAACTACATAGAAAGTTTGTGTGATTTTAGAGTTAGTAATCTCAGATTTAGTAATCGTGATAAACTCTGGCTCTTTTAAAATTGTTTTTGCAAGATTTTTAATTGCATTTGGCATAGTTGCAGAGAAAAGAAGTGTTTGTCTTTCATCTGGAAGATAAGTGAAAATCTCTTTGATATCATCTAAGAATCCCATATCAAGCATTTCATCTGCTTCGTCAAGAACTACAAATGATGGTTTAATATTAATTTTTCCACCCTTTAGTAAATCTAAAAATCTACCTGGAGTTGCAACAATGATACCAGCATTGTCGATATGCTTTAATTGTCTTGAATATGATTGTCCACCATATACTGTAGCAGTGTTAATACCTAGATTTTTACCAAATCTAAATAGCTCATCAGAAACTTGCATTGCAAGTTCTCTTGTAGGAACAATTACTACTGCTTCAACATTTTTGTTGCACTTCATCATATTAATAATTGGAAGTCCAAATGCAGCAGTCTTACCTGTACCTGTATGAGCTTGACCTACTATATCTTTACCTTGTAAAACAACTGGAATTGCGTCTCTTTGGATAGGACTTGGCTCTTTAAATCCTGCGTCATCAATTGCTTTTTGTAAGTTTTCTTTGAAATTTAATTCATTAAAAGTCATTTATTACCTTTTGGTTAGTTTATACTTCGTAGTATATTATTAAAACATACACTTATATAAACTTCTTCTATTAATAGAACTAGATTTAAAAACTTTATGCTTAAATGAAAGAAAGCAGGGCCTTGAAATTAGAGATTCAAAGTAAAAATAGCATATATCTGTGTATAGTTTTGCGGATTATATCTAATTTAATATAAATATAAGCTGTAAGAATGAAACTAAGAGGTTTTACCCTCTATAGCTTCTTAGATATCGTCTAGGCTTTTGTAACCTTCTAGATATTTTGTGTCGTAGTTATTTGCAATGAAGTCTTCATTTTCCATCATTTTTTGGTGGAATGGAATTGTAGTTTTAATTCCTTCTACTTCAAACTCATTAAGAGCTCTTTTCATAATATTGATAGCTTTTTCTCTATCTCTTCCCCAAACAATTAGTTTACCAATCATTGAGTCATAGTATGGAGGTACTACATATCCTGCGTAAACATGAGAGTCAACTCTTACGTTTCTTCCACCTGGTACGAACCATTGTTTTACTTTACCTGGACTTGGTAAGAAAGAGTTTGGATCTTCAGCAGTGATTCTAACTTCAATAGAGTGACCTCTAAATTTAATAGACTCTTGTGGTGGTAACTCTTCACCTTCTGCTACTTTAATCATAAGCTCAATAATATCAATTCCAGAAACCATTTCTGAAACTGGGTGTTCAACTTGAAGTCTAGTATTCATTTCCATAAAGTAGATGTTTTGTTTATCATCTGCTAGGAATTCAAAAGTACCAGCACCTTCGTAGTTTAAGTATTTTGTAGCTTTAACTGCAACATCATGTAAATGCTTTCTTGTTTCATCATTTAATAAAATTGCAGGTGATTCTTCAATAACTTTTTGGTGTCTTCTTTGTAAAGAGCAATCTCTTTCACCAATATGAATAGCATTTCCATGAGAGTCACCAACAACTTGAACCTCAATATGTCTTGGTTTATTGATAAATCTTTCAAGGTACATTGTTCCATCACCAAAGGCAGCTAATGCTTCACTTGACGCAGCAGTAAATAATTGTTCAAACTTATCTTCAGATTCGATAAGTCTCATACCTCTACCACCACCACCTGCTGATGCTTTTGCCATGATTGGATAACCAATTTCATTTGCAACTTTTTTACCTTCTTCAACAGAGTGAACAGCACCGTCAGAACCTGGAACAACTGGAACACCTGCTTTAATCATCTCATCTTTTGCTTTTGATTTATCAGCCATTTTTTCCATTACTTCAACAGATGGACCAATAAATTTAATATTGTGAAGTCTACAAATTTCAACGAAGTCTTGGTTTTCTGATAAGAAACCATAACCTGGGAAAATTGCATCACAACCTGTCATTTCAGCAGCAGTAATAATTGCAGGGATATTTAAGTATGAATCAATTGACTTAACATCACCAATACAAATTGCTTCATCTGCATGTTTTAAGTATGAAGCATTTTTATCTCCAGCAGAATAAACAGCAACAGACTTTTTACCCATTTCTCTAATAGTTCTGATAGCTCTTTGAACTATTTCACCTCTATTAGCAATTAGAATTTTTTTAATTTCAGCCATGTTAGCTTCTTATTATAGTTTTTCTACAACGAACATTGGCATATCATATTCAACTGGGTTTCCGTTTTCAACTAAGATATCAACGATTTTACAATCAAATTCAGCTTCAACTTCATTCATAATTTTCATTGCTTCTAAGATACATAAAGTTTGACCTTTTTTAACTGTATCTCCTTTTTTAACAAAATCAGAAGCTTCTGGAGATGGCGCAGCATAGAATGTTCCAACCATTGGAGAGTTGATAGTGTCACCAGCTGGTACAGCAGGAGCAGCTTCAGTTGTAGCAGCAACTGGTGCAGCAACAGGTGCTTGTGCAGCAGGAGCAACAGCAGCAGGTGCAGAAGTTGTTACAACAGTTCCACCTTCAAAACCTTTTTGCATAGCTACTTCAAATTCACCTTCTTTAACTTTTAATTTATTTAATTCACTTTTATCAAAAACTCTAATTAGTTCTTTAATTTCTTTAAAATCCATGTTTAACCTTTTATAATTAAATTTTTGGAAATAATACCATAAAAAATGTTATAAAACCTAGTACTAATTTTTCAAAATATGGTAAAATTAGCTTTTTTTTGACAAAAACTCATATTAAAATGTTAAAATATAGCAAAAATCAAAGAAAATTAGAAGTTTTGTAAAATTACTACTAAAGAGTAATTTATATGAAATTAATATGAAACTATTTTAGGAAAATTAAATGATAAGTGATAGAAATTTTATAAATATTGCCCATGAAATAGCAAGTGCTTCAAAGTGTGTATCAAAACAAGTAGGTGCTGTTATTGTAAAAGATGGAAGAATACTTTCAACGGGATACAATGGAACACCAACAGGATATACTAATTGTAGTGCACATTGGAATGGAGAATATACAAAAGATCACCATGATTGGTCTAAAACATATGAAATTCATGCTGAAATGAATGCTTTAATTTGGGCAGCAAGAAAAGGTATCTCAATAGAAGATGCAACAATTTATGTAACTTTAGAGCCTTGTAGTGAGTGTTCAAAAAACTTAATAGCAGCAGGAATTAAAAGAATTGTTTATGATAAAGCATATGAACATACAAACTCTGAAGTTGTTTCAAAATTTATTAAAGATAATGGCGTAGTAATAGAACAAATAAAATGATAGGTATAGACAATCACAAATTTTATAAAAAAGCTATTGATAAATATGGAATAAGTGCCCAAGGGGTTCATTGGCAATCTCAGTTTACCCAATATCTTAGATTTGAAATTATAAACTCATTTATAAAAGATGATATAAAAAATTCTTCTATTGTTGATGCAGGTTGTGGTTTTGCAGAGTATTTAAATTATTTAAAGAAATCAAACTTGAAACCTAAAAACTATATTGGCTTAGATTTAGAACAAAGAATGGTAACTTTAAGTAAAGAGAGATTTCCTAGCGAAAAGTTTATGGTTAGAGATATAGTAAAAGATAAACTACCAAAAGCTGACTACTATATTTGTAGTGGAGCTATGAATATACTTAGAAAAAAACAGATGTTTAGATTTATAGAAAACTGCTTGGCTTCATCTAATAAAGGCTTTGTCTTTAACTTCTTAAAAGCAGATAGTTTAAATAATGTTTCTTGTGAAACGATAATAGACTTTTGTGAAGGTTTAGGAAAAGAGATTCATATAAAAGATTACTATTTAGATAACGATATTACTGTTTTTCTAAAACACTTGACTGATTAGTTAAGTAAACTTAAAAATATCATAAGTTTTTCATATCAAGAATATATACTTACAATATAAAGTAAACTAAAATTAAGGATTAGGTAATGAAAGTAGGTTTATTTATTCCCTGTTTTATGAATGAGTTGTATCCAAATAGTTCGATGGCAACTTTAAAACTGTTGAAGAAATTTGATATGGATGTTGAGTATCCAATGGACCAAACCTGTTGTGGGCAGCCAATGGCAAATTCAGGCTGCTCTAAAGATATGAAAACATTAGCACTTAGATTTGTAGATATTTTCAAAAAATATGATTATATCGTTGCTCCAACTGGTTCATGTGTAACTATGGTTAAAGACCATTATAAACCATTTTTTGATGAAGATGACAAAGACTACAACAAAGTAAAAACTTCTATTTATGAAGTTTGTGAGTTTTTACATGACATTATAAAAGTGGAAAAAATAGACTCCTATTTCCCTCATAAAGTAGGAGTTCATAACTCATGTCATGGTCATAGAGGTTTAAAATTAGGAAGCCCAAGTGAACTTAACATCCCTAAAAACAATAAACTAAAAAACCTACTTAACTTAGTAGAGGGAATAGAAATTGTTGAACTAAACAGAGATGATGAGTGTTGTGGTTTTGGTGGAACTTTCTCTGTAACAGAAGAAGATATTTCTGTTGCAATGGGTAAAGATAGAATTAAAGACCATATTGATTCACATGTTGAAATTATGACAGGTGCAGATATGTCATGTCTTATGCATATGCAAGGTTTAGTTAATAGAGAAAATAAACCTTTAAAAATCATGCATATTACTGAGATCCTTGCAGGGGAGGTTTAATTATGAGTGTTTTACATGACCATCCAGCAAAAGCTAAAGAGTTTGTGGCAAATGATGAAAGAATGCATTGGCATGACCAAGCTCTTTGGTTTGTAAGAGAAAAAAGAGATAGAACTACTAAAACTATTCCAGAGTGGGAAACATTAAGAAGGTATGCTGACCAAATCAAGTCTCATACTATGGCAAACTTAGATAAATATCTTTTAGAGTTTGAAAAAAATGCAAATGCAAAGGGAATAAAAGTTCACTTTGCAAAAGATGCAAAAGAACACAATGAAATAGTACATAGAATTTTAAGTGAAAACAATGTTAAAAAAGTTGTTAAATCAAAATCTATGCTAACAGAAGAGTGTCACTTAAATCCTTATTTAGAATCTAAAGGAATGGAAGTTATTGATACAGATTTAGGTGAAAGAATTGTTCAACTAAGAAATGAACCACCTTCACATATTGTACTTCCAGCAATTCACTTAAAAAAGCAAGATGTTTCTGATACTTTCCATGAAAAAATGGGAACTGAAAAAGGAAACTATGACCCAACATATTTAACAAGAGCAGCAAGAGCTGATTTAAGACAAAAGTTCTTAGATGCAGATGCTGGTATTACTGGGGTTAACTTTGCAATTGCAAATACCGGGGGAGTTGTAGTTTGTACAAACGAAGGTAATGCAGATATGGGTGCTTCTTTACCTAAACTTCATATTGCATGTATGGGAATTGAAAAAGTAGTTCCTAGACTTCAAGACTTATCTGTATTTACAAGACTACTTGCAAGAAGTGCTACTGGTCAAGCAATCACTTCATATACATCACACTTTCACGGTCCAGTTGAAGGTGGACAGATGCATATTGTAATTGTAGATAACAAAAGAACACCATTTTTACAATCAGAATCTTATAAAAAAGCATTAAACTGTATTAGATGTGGTGCTTGTATGAATACTTGTCCTATTTATAGAAGGTCAGGTGGTCACTCATATGACTATGTTATTCCTGGACCAATTGGTTCAACACTAGGAACATTTAGAGACCCAAAAAAGCATAAAACACTATCTTTTGCTTGTACACTTTGTGGTTCATGTTCAAATGTTTGTCCTGTGAAGATTGACTTAGATTCGCAGCTTTACACACATAGACAAGACCTAAGAGAGAAAAATATTATCTCTAATCAAAAAAGATTATCAATGCAGTTTGCTTCTTGGCTAATGAGTAAACCAGCACTATTTGATTTTGCAGGAAAGGTAGCCAGAAAAGTGGTACCATTTTTACCTAAATTTATGATTTATAATAGATTTAATGTTTGGGGAAAACAAAGAGATATTCCTACTATGCCTAAGAAGAGTTTTAAAGAGATTTATAAAGAGGAGTTTGGAAATGACAAGTAAAGAATTAATATTAAAGAATATTAGAACTAACAATGTAGTTCAAGATACTAGTTTACCAGATTACTCAAACTTTGGCTTAACTTTTGAAGATAAACATTCACACTTTTCAACTATGCTTGAGTCAGTTGGTGGGAAAGCTTTATTTATAAAAAAAGAAGAGTTAGAAGAAACAATTAAATCTTTATATCCAGATGAAAAACTTATAACTTCAAATATTGAAGGTTTTTCATTAGCAAATTTTGATGCAAATGAGGAAGCAGACCCACATAATCTAAAAGATATTGATTTAGCTGTTGTTAAAGGTGAGTTTGCAGTTGCTGAAAATGGTGCTGTTTGGGTTAAAAATAGAGACAACAGACACAGAGCTTTATATTTTATTGCACAAAATATCATTCTTGTATTAGAAAAAAGTGCAATTGTAAACAATATGCATGAAGCTTATGAATTAATCTCATTTGGTGAGCCTTCTTATGGAGCGTTTATTAGTGGTCCTTCAAAAACTGCTGATATTGAACAGTCATTGGTAATTGGAGCGCACGGTCCAAAATCAGGATATGTAATTTTTGTAGAATAGTTTGCTAATTATGTTATAATTGAAAGATAACATAAGGATTATTTTGAGATTACTGTTAATTTTATTACTGTTTTTAAGTTCTTTATTCGCTTCTAAAGAGGTGTTGTTACTTCATTCTTATCATAAAGGATACAAATGGAGTGATGATATCTCTTTAGAAATAGAGAAGAAGTTTAAAAATGAAAAAGACATAGACCTTACTACTATTTACATGGATACAAAACATGTAGCTACACCTAATTACTTAAATAAATTAGCACAACTTTACAAAGAACAATTTTCAACAAGAAATTTTGACCTTATCATTGTTAGTGATAATAATGCTTTTGAGTTTGCAATAAGATACCATGAGTACCTCTTTAAAGATTTACCAATACTATTTTGTGGAATCAATAATTTCGATAAAGCTTTACTTGGCGAAAACAATATGAAAGAGTATATGACAGGGGTAGTTGAACAAGTTGATTTAGAGAAAAACTTTGAACTTATTCTTCGTATGCAACCAGAACTAGAAAAACTACTTATAATAAATGATAAATCAAAAACAGGACTTGCAGTAAAAAGAGACTTAAGGCCTGTAATTGAGAAGTATTCTGAAAAGATAGATATCGAGTATGTAGATAATTTAGATATTGATAATCTAAAAAAGAAGGTTGTAAATCTAGATAAAAAGAAGAGTGCACTTTTATTTGTACTTTTATTTAAAGACAAAACAGGAAAATTTTTTACCTATAAACAGAGTTTTAAAAAAATAT
Source organism: Arcobacter sp. F155 (assembly GCF_004116455.1). NCBI lineage: Bacteria > Pseudomonadati > Campylobacterota > Epsilonproteobacteria > Campylobacterales > Arcobacteraceae > Arcobacter > Arcobacter sp. F155. The sequence goes on along the minus strand of NZ_PDJU01000003.1, from coordinate 61,303 downwards.
ATGAAGTAAGCCAAGTTCCCACATATGGACTTTGGGATTTTTATTTAGATTATGGAATGGTTGGAGGTTTATTAACTTCTGCAAAGGCTCAAGGTGAAGCAGTTGCAAATATGACCTTACAAGTTTTAAATGGCAAAAGTGTAAAAGAAATTCCTGTTATAGAAAAATCTCCAAATAGATATATTTTTGACTATAAAGAGTTAGATAGATTTGATTTAAGTGTTGAAAATATTTTAAAAGAGTATGAGCTTATAAATGAACCCCATGGTTTTTTTAGAAAATATACAAAGTTAGTAGTAGTTATAATCATAATTATTGGAATCCTTTTAATTATGGTTTTTTCTATGAAAGCAAATATTCAAAGAAGAATGAGAGTTGAGAAAGACCTACAAAATAGAATTAAGTTTGATAAAGTTTTATTAGATACTTTACCAAATGCAATTTACTATAAAAATAAAGATGGAAAGTTTTTAGGTTGCAATAAAGCCTTTTCTGAACTTTTAAATATTCCAAAAAAAGATGTGATTGGAAAAACAGCTAAAGATTTCTTTGCCCCTGATATTGCAAGAAAAAATGAAGCAGTTGATAAAAAGCTATTAAGAACTTTTGGAACAGATACTTCAGAGATAACTTTACACCTATCTGACAATCAAATGAAACATATAATTATCAAAAAAGCTGTTTATCTAGATAATGATAGTTCTATTGGTGGAATTGTATGTATTATGGATGATATAACAGAGCGAATTCAGCAAAAGCAGTTTTTAATACAACAAGGTAAGTTAGCTGAAATGGGTGATATGGTTGCAGCAATTGCCCACCAATGGAATGAGCCACTTGTAGAGCTTTCTGCTGAGGTTCAAGATATTCAGACATCATTTTTATTAGGAGAGTTAAAAAACTCTCAGGTTCAAGAGTTTGTTAATGATTCAATGGTGCAAATAAAATATATGTCAAAAACATTAAGTGATTTTAGAAACTTTTTAAAACCTTCTACAAAAAAGATTATCTTCTCAATTAAAAACTCTTTTGAAGAGATTTTTGAGATTATTGGAAAACAGATTTTCTACTCGAATATTAATATGAAAGTAAACTATAACTACGAAGGTGATGATTTACTTATTTATGGTTATGAAAATGAGTTTAAACAGGTTTTATTAAATCTTATAAACAATGCAAAAAATAAAATTATAGATAAACAAACAAATGTAAAATACAATTTAACAATTAATGTAGATGAAAGTAAAAAATATAATATAATAGAAATAATTGATGATGGTGGAAATATTGAAGCAAATATCATTGATAAAATTTTCGAGCCATATTTTACTACTAAAAAAAGAGGTACTGGCTTTGGTCTTTATATGGCAAAGGTAATTGTTGAAGATAAGATGAATGGGCAAATTACAGTACAAAATAAAGACGAGAATGTAGTCTTTACTATAAAACTTCCAAAGAAAGAGGCACAAAATGAAAATCCTACTACTTGAAGATAACAAAAAACTAAATGCAACTATTAAAAAAAGATTAGAGCTAAAAGGGTATAAAGTCTTTAGCTATATAGATGGGCAAGAGGCTTTAAACAACATAGATGAAGGTTTTTCTTGCTTTATTCTTGATATAAATGTGCCAAATATCGATGGAATAAATATCTTAAAAAAGATTAGAAGTTATTACAGTGAAGTTCCAATCATCATTATAAGTGCTACTGTTGAACTTGATATGATAAAAGAGGCTTACGACTTTGGATGTAATGACTATTTAAAAAAGCCATTCTTTATAGATGAGTTAGAGATAAAGGTTGAAAAACTTTGTCAAGTAAAAGATGAAAAAGAGCATTTTGATGAGAACTCATATTTTGATTATAAGTCTTCAACTTTATGTATAGATAATGAAGAACAAAGACTAACAAAAAAAGAGAGACTTCTAATGAATCTTTTTTTAACAAAGAAAAATCAAGTACTTACTTATTCTGCAATTGAAAGTTATGTTTGGGAAGGTTCATTTGCTTCAATTGAATCAATTAGATCTTTAGTTAGAAGACTAAGAAAAGTAGTAAAAAAAGATTACATTCATACAGTTGTAGATACAGGATATATTTTTAAAACTGACTAAATAGTCAAAAATAGCATTAAAATAGCAATTTCTTAAAAAATCATTAATTTGGTGAACATATGCTCAAAACCCTATATTTTATGGGGTTTTTTTCTCAAAAAAATCTAAAATATCATATCTTTTTCATTTCTGGCAGTTACAATTTCCATGAGACACAAAAAAAAGGAGATTACATGAAGATGTTTGGTAAATCAACTAAACTACTTATGGCTGCAGCACTTATTGCGGGATTAGGTTCTGAAGCTTTAGCAAAAAAAGTATATAAATGGAAACTGGCAACTACTTGGGGGCCAACTTTATCACCATTTATTGACGCACCTAAAAATATGGCAAAACTTGTTGAAGAGATGTCTGATGGTAGACTTGTTATCAGAGTAGACGCTTCAAACAAACATAAAGCTGCACTTGGAATTCTAGATATGGTAAAAGGTGGTCAGTATGACATGGGTCACTCTGCATCATATTACTGGAAAGGTAAAGATATCAACACTTTACCATTTAGTACAATGCCATTTGGGATGACTACACCTGAACAATATTCATGGTTCTATCACGGTGGTGGTATGGAACTTATGAAAAAAGTTTATAAAAAACATAAAGTACTATCTTTCCCTGGTGGAAGTTCTGGAAATCAAATGGGTGGTTGGTTTAGAACAGAAATCAACACTGTTGACGATTTAAAAGGTCTTAAAATGAGAATCCCAGGATTTGCTGGTGAAGTTATGGCAAAACTAGGATTAACAGTAACAAATATTGCTCCAGGTGAATTATATACTTCACTTGAAAGAGGAACTATTGACGCATTAGAGTGGGTTGGGCCTGGAATGGACATCAACATGGGATTCAATAAAATTGCTCCTTACTACTATACAGGATGGCATGAGCCAGGATTAGATTTACAATTCTTAGTAAATGAGAGAAAATTCAAAAAGTTACCAAAAGATTTACAACAAATCTTAATTACTGCTATGAGAGTGTCTGCATATGATATGTATATTCAAAACTATCACATGAGTTCTGAAGCTTGGGCAAAAATTGAAAAAGATTATCCAAATATCAAAATCAAAACTTTCCCAAAACCAGTTATGGACGCTATGAAAAAAGCAAATGCTGAGTTAAGAGAAGAGATGGTTAAAGGTCAACCTTTATTAAAAGAGATTTTAGATTCTCAAGAAGCTTACCAAAAGAAAGTTAGAGAGTGGACTAAAATGTCTGATTATATCTACTTAAAAGACAACTTATAAAATTGTCTTTATTCTTACAAAAAACCCCTTTAAGGGGTTTTTTTATACAATGAGTAACATAAACATAGATCAATGAGATATCTTTATCTTACTTATTACAACACACCCAAAGGATTTTTATGTTGTTAAAACTTGAGAAAGGATTCAATAAGTTTGCGGACTTTATTGGACTGATAACAGCAATAGCAATGGTTCTGATGATTTTAAACGTATTTTATGATGTAGTTATGAGATACTTTTTTAAATCAGGAAGTATTGCTATGCAAGAGATGGAATGGCATTTCTTCTCTGTAATTATACTTCTAGGAGTTGCTTATACTCTAAAAGAAGATGGTCACGTAAGAGTTGACTTAGTATATGATAGATTTAGCCCACAAAGAAAGGCAATGGTTAATATGGTAGGTGCTGTATTATTCATTTTACCAATTGCTATTTTAGTAGGACTTAGTTCAATTAACAATGCTTATGAAGCATATTTATCAATGGAGCAAAGTGGCGATCCAGGTGGTCTTCCATATAGATGGATTGTAAAAGGGCTTATTCCTTTATCTTTCTTTTTATTGATTATTACAACAATTGGATTCTTTATTAGAAATCTAAATATTTATAAAGGGTTACACCCAATGGATGAATATAATTTAAAAGGTGAGATTGAAAATCTAAAATGTGATTTAAGTGAGAAAAAACATCATGTTGTAGATATTGACCCTTTTGAGAATGAGGACAAAAAAGGAGATTCTAAATGATTGGTATAGTAATGTTCTTTACTGCACTGTTTATGCTAATTATTGGATTTCCAGTAGCATTTACATTTGCAGCAGTTTCAGTATTTTTTGGTATCTTCGCAGGGTTCTATGAAATCTTTGCTTATGCAGAAGAAGGTACAGCTATAGCGCAACTTATCTCTGAGGGATGGGTTGAAGGTATAGCAATGTTTGATTATATGCCTTTTAGAATCTACTCTATTCAGCAAAGTACTATTTTAATGGCAATTCCAATGTTCATCTTTATGGGAATTGTTTTACAAAAAACAGGACTTGCAGAAAAATTATTAGAATCTATGGGATTCTTATTTGGAGAGATTAGAGGTGGTGTTGCTATCTCTACAGTATTAGTTGGTACTTTACTTGCAGCTTCAACAGGTGTTGTTGGTGCTTCAGTTGTTGCGATGGGTGTTATTTCCCTTCCTGTAATGCTTAAGTATAAATATAATACAGAATTAGCTACAGGTACAATCTGTGCCTCAGGTACACTTGGACAGATTATTCCTCCTTCAATTGTATTAATTATTTTAGGGGATGTATTCCAAGTTCCAGTTGGTGACCTGTTTAAAGCAGCAGTTGGTCCTGGACTTACTTTAGTAGCAGCATATATTCTATTTATTCTTGTAGTTTCATATGTGAAAAAAGATTTTGCTCCTGCAATTCCAGCAGACCCAAGTAGAGGGGATAAGAAAAAACAAGTTGTAAGAGCTTTAATTGATATTATTCCATCATTAACTCTTATTATCTTAGTTCTTGGTTCTATTTTTGCAGGTATTGCAACTCCTACTGAATCAGCAGCTGTTGGATGTATTGGTGCAATTTTACTTGCAGTTTTATATAGAACATTTGCAGTTAGTATGGTAAAAGAAGCAGCTTTAGAGTCTGTTAAAGTAACTTCAATGGTATTTGGTATCTTAATTGGTGCAACAGCATTCTCTATGGTATTCTCTTATACTGGTGGAGAAGAGATTGTTGAGCATGTAATGATGAGTTTACCAGGTGATGGAAAATGGGGATTCATTATCTTTACAATGTTAGCAATCTTAGTTTTAGGATTCTTCATTGACTTTATTGAGATTTCTTATATTATTGTTCCAATTCTACTTCCAGTAGCAATGGCACTTGATATTAACCCTGTATGGTTCGCAATTTTAATTGCAATGAACTTACAAACATCGTTCTTAACACCACCATTTGGGTTCTCTCTGTTCTACTTAAAAGGGTGTGCACCAGCATCAGTTAGAACAGCACAAATCTACAGAGGGGTGTTACCATTTATTGTTATACAGGTAATTGTTCTATGTATCGTAGCATTCTATCCAGAATTCTTTGGAATGTCTGCAGATATGTAGTATAATACTATTTAAAAAAGGAGTACATCATGTCAAGCTTTTTAAAGCTATTAACTAATCTAGTTTTTAAAACAAAAGATAGGATGTACTCTTTTATTGATGACCCACAACAAAGAATATATACTGTCCCACGCCTTGAATAGCATTTAATTATAAATTTAACAAAGAAAAATTTATAAGGAAACAAAAATGTTAGAAGGAAAATACCAAGATTTTTATAATGAAGTATCAAAAGTAATTGATGCTAAAAACCTATTTACAGATAAGTTACATACATTAGCATATGGAACGGATGCCTCTTTTTATAGATTAATTCCAAAAATTGTAATCAAAACAGATAATGCAAAAGAAGTTGAAGAGATACTAAAACTATCAAATGCTATGGAATTAAGTGTTACTTTTAGAGCAGCAGGAACTTCACTTTCAGGTCAGGCTATCAGTGATTCTATTTTAATTGTTACATCAAGAAACTTTAGGGATTTTAGAATCTCTGATGATAAAAGTGCTATTACTTTACAACCTGCACTTACTGGACAAGAAGTAAACAATCTACTAGCTCCTTATGGTAAAAAGATTGGACCAGATCCTGCAAGTATCAATGCCGCTATGATTGGTGGAATTGCTGCAAATAATGCTTCAGGTATGTGTTGTGGAATTTCACAAAACTCATATAAAACTTTAAAATCAATGAAGTTAATCTTTGCAGATGGTACAAAACTAGATACAGCTTGCGAAGAATCAAAACAAGCCTTTAGAGTTTCTCACAAAGATTTAGTAGAAGGTTTAGAAAAAATTGCCAATGAAACAAAAAGTGATGAAGAGTTATCTGCTTTAATTGCAAAAAAGTTTAAAATCAAAAATACATGTGGTTACTCAATAAATGCATTAATTGATTTTGATGATGTATTTGAAATTTTAGAGCACTTAATCATTGGAAGTGAAGGAACTTTAGCCTTTATTGAAGAGATTACTTATGAAACAGTTGAAGATTTAAAAGATAAAGCAAGTGCACTTATTTATTTTAAAGATGTAAAAGAAGCATGTAATGCGGTTACTAAAATCAAACTTGCACGTGAAGCAAAAACTATTACTGTAGATGCGGTTGAGCTTATGGATAGAGCTGGACTTGCAAGTATTGAAAATGACCCAGCTATGCCAGAATATATCAAAGATTTTGATGAGAATGTAACTGCACTTTTAATTGAGACAAGAGCAATAAATGATGAGTCATTAAATGTTCAAATTAAAGAGCTTGAAGAACTTCTTGAAGAGTTCTCGGTTGTTAGAGGTATTTACTTTACAAAAGATGTAGCGGAATACACTCTTTACTGGAAGATTAGAAAAGGTCTTTTCCCAGCAGTTGGAGCTGTAAGGGAAGTTGGAACAACTGTTATTATTGAAGATGTTGCATATCCTATTGAAGTATTAGCTGAAGCTACATTGGAACTACAAGCACTATTTAAAAAACATGGTTATAGTGAAGCTTTAATCTTTGGTCATGCTTTAGAAGGAAACTTTCACTTTGTATTTACTCAAGACTTCTCAATTGAATCTGAAGTTAAAAGATATGATGAGTTTATGAATGATGTTGTTTCTTCTGTTGCAGTTAAGTATCAAGGAAGTTTAAAAGCTGAGCATGGTACAGGTAGAAATATGGCTGCATTTATTGAAGTAGAGTGGGGTAAAACTGCTTATTCTATGATGAAAAGAATTAAAGAAGTATTTGACCCAAAAGGACTTTTAAATCCAGGTGTTATCATAAATGATGATGCAGAAGCACACTTAAAAAACCTAAAAGCAATGCCTGCAACAAATGAGTTAGTTGATACTTGTATTGAGTGTGGATTCTGTGAGCCTACTTGTCCTTCAAATGATATTACTTTAACTCCTAGACAAAGAATTGTAATAAACAGAGAGATTTCAAAGCTCGAAAGAGAAGGAAATCATGAAGAAGCAAAAGAGTATAAAGACCTTTATCAATATGATGGAATAGAGACTTGTGCAACTTGTTCTTTATGTTCTACTGCATGTCCCGTTAAGATTGATACGGGAAGTTTAACTAAGTATTTAAGAACAGAGCAGTTGAGTCCAAGGGCTGATAAAATTGCTTCTTTTGTAGCAAATAATTTCTCTACAACCTTAAAGGGGATGAAGTTTGGATTAGGTGGAGCAAATCTACTTCATAAGATGATTGGAACACCAAGTATGGAAGGTTTCACTTCTTCTATGAGAGACTTAACAAAAGGAAACTTACCAAAATGGAGTGCAAGTCTGCCAAGACCAACTTCAATAGATACTAACTTTGAACAAAAACTTGTAGATAAAAAAGTTGTATATTTCCCTTCTTGTATAAATAGAACAATGGGAAGAGATAGTAAAACAACAGTTGAAGAAGAACTATTTGATGTAACAGTTAGGCTACTTCAAAAAGCTGGATACCAAATACTATTCCCTGAAAATATGGATGGTTTATGTTGTGGTATGCCATTCTCTTCAAAAGGTTTCAATAAACAAGCAAAACTAAAAAGTGATGAGCTAGAGCATGCTTTACAAGAAGTTAGTAACTTTGGAGAGTATCCAGTTCTTTGTGATACTAGTCCTTGTACAAAAAAGATGCTTGAGAGTTTTGATGGAAAAATGAAAATTTATGAGCCAATAGAATTTACTTTAGATGTACTAAAAGAGAATCTTGATTTTACTCAAATGGATGAACCAATAACTATTCATACTACTTGTTCTTCAAGAAAAATGGGATTACATGAAAAGTTTATAGAACTAGCAAAAATGTGTTCAACAAATGTAATAGTTCCAGAAAATGTTAAGTGTTGTGGTTTTGCAGGAGATAGAGGATTTAACTTCCCTGAACTTAACCAATCTGCACTTAGATTTTTAAAAGATGATGTAAAAGAGGCAAAATATGCTTTCTCTACTTCTAAAACTTGTGAAATAGGACTTAGTGAAACATCAGGTTTAGATTATAACTCTATTTTCTATTTAATTGATAAGTGTACTATTTCAAAAAATAAATAATCTTCTTTTATAACAAAACAGATATTTACTATTAATTTGGTAAAATATCTGTTTTTATATCAAATAAAAGTTTGATAGTTACAAAAAGGATTAAAATTATGACTAAACTACTTCTTGTTTTCTTAACGTTAACTACAATGTCTTTTGCTCAACTAGTAGACGCAATTGCATTAACTGTGAATGATGAACCAATTACTCTTTATGATATTGAAAAGAGAAAAGCTCAAGCTAACCTTCCTAAAGATAAAGCTGTAGCGCAACTTATTGATGAGGTTTTATTTGATCAATTAGTTGAAGAACACAATATCACAGCAGATATTTTTGATGTAAACAACTACTTAGAAAAGATTGCAGCATCAAATGGTATGGATTTATATACTTTTAAATCTTTAATTAAACAAAAATACCAAGACTATAATGCATATGAAGAGCAAACTAGACAGCAAATTATTAGACAAAAACTTACAAGAAAACTTGTTAGAGGAAATATTAAAATTGCAAATGAAGATGATTTAAGAATTTTTTATGATAACAATAAAAATCTTTTTTCTACAGCTTCAACTGTAAGAGCAGTTCAATACTCTTCAGTAGATAATGCAGCTTTAAAAAAGGCTATTAGCAACCCAATGGTAAATGTAAAAGATGTTAAAAAAGCAGCTATTGAATTAAACCAAGCTAATTTAAACCCTCAGTTAAAGTATATTTTAAACGAGACAAAAGTTAATCAATTTACTCCTGTTTTCACATCAAATAAGCAATATATTTCTTTATTAATTAAAGATAAGGGAAATCAACAAACTTTAGCTTTTGAAGATGTAAAAGATAGAATTTTTAACATGATTATGCAAGATAGAGAAAAGAAATATTTAAAAGACTATTTTGAGAAATTAAAACTATCTGCAGATATTAAAATAGTAAGATAAAAGGAAATAGATGTTTGAAGTAATTATTGGATTAGAAGTACACGTTCAATTAAATACAAATAGTAAACTGTTTTGTTCTTGTGCAACAAGCTTTGGAGAAGAACCAAATACAAACGTATGTCCAACTTGTTTAGGACTTCCAGGAGCTCTTCCTGTATTAAATAAAGAAGCAGTGCATAAAGCAATTATGCTAGGAACTGCTTTAAAATCACAAATAAATAAAAAATCTATATTTAATAGAAAAAATTACTTCTACCCAGACTTACCAAATGGATACCAAATTTCTCAATTCGAAGTTCCTGTTGTAGGACTTGGTGAATTAGTAATTGACTTTGAAGATGGAACAAGTAAAACTATTGGTGTAACAAGAGCTCACTTAGAGAATGATGCAGGGAAAAGTATCCATGCAGGAAGTGTTTCTCATGTGGATTTAAATAGAGCTGGAACACCACTTCTTGAAATCGTTTCTGAACCAGATATGAGAACATCTGAAGAAGCAATTTTATATCTTAAAAAGCTTCACTCAATTGTAAGATATCTTGGAATTTCAGATGCAAATATGCAAGAAGGTTCATTTAGAGCAGATGTTAACGTATCTATTAGACCAAAGGGTGATGATAAGTTATATACAAGATGTGAAATCAAAAATATGAACTCATTTAAATTCATTGAAAAAGCAATTAAATATGAAGTAAATAGACATATTGAAGCTTGGGAAGATGGAGTTCACGATACAGAGATTGTTCAAGAAACAAGACTATTTGACCCAGAAAAAGGTGAAACTAGATCTATGAGAGGTAAAGAAGATGCTGCTGATTATAGATATTTCCCAGACCCAGACCTTTTACCAGTAGTTATTACTGATGAAATGATGGAAAAATATTCACAAATCCCAGAACTTCCAGATGAGAAAAAACAAAGATTTGTAAATGACTTTGGTATCAAAGAGTATGATGCTTCAGTTATTACTGCAAATTTAGAGACTGCAAACTTCTTTGATGAGATGATGAAAGAAGGAATTACAGGTAAAAATGCAGCAACATGGTTAACTGTTGAATTACCAGCAAGATTTACTGAAGGAATGACTTTAGAAAATTCACCAGTAGATGCTAAGAAACTTGCAGGTGTTGTAAAAGCTATTGAAGATGGAACTATCTCTGGAAAAGCTGCAAAAGAAGTACTTGATTTTTTAATGGAAAAACCTGAAAGTGAAATTGATGCAGTTATTGATGAACTTGGATTAAAACAAGTATCTGATGATGGTGCTATTTTAGAAATCATTGATGGAATATTAGCAGCAAATGAAGATAAAGTAGAGCAGTACAGAGGTGGAAAAGAGAAACTATTTGGATTCTTTGTTGGTCAAACAATGAAAGCATCTAAAGGTAGTGCAAATCCACAAAAAGTAAATGAACTTTTAAAACAAAGATTAGGGTAATAAATGGCTGAAAAATCTATTGCAGTAATTGGAGCAGGTAAGTGGGGACAAGCTCTTCACTTCGCTCTTAGTCAAAACCAAAAATGCTTAATAACTTCAAGAACAAAAAGAGATATTGACAATTTTGTAGATTTACAAACTGCACTAGAGTGTGAATACTTAGTTATTGCTATTCCTGCTCAAGAAGTAAGAGAGTGGTTACAAGAAAACTTTGTATTCTCTGGGCAAAAAATACTTGTAGCAGCTAAAGGTATTGAAGCTAGTACCGGAGAGTTTTTAAATGAAATCTATGAAGAGTTTGTACCAAGTAAAAATATAGGTTTTATCTCTGGTCCATCTTTTGCTAGTGAAGTTATACAAGCTTTACCAGCAGCTATTGTAATAAACTCAAAATCAAAAAAACTTTATGAAAAGTTTGCTCCTATGTTCCCAAGATTTTTAAAGACTTATTACTCAGAAGATGTAATAGGTGCTGAAATTTGTGGAGCATATAAAAATGTACTTGCAATAGCAAGTGGGATTTGTCAAGGTTTAAAACTTGGAAATAATGCTAGAGCTTCACTTATCTCAAGAGGTCTTGTGGAGATGCAAAGATTTGGAAAAGAGTTTGGAGCTAAAAAAGATAGTTTCCTTGGTCTTAGTGGAGCAGGTGACCTATTTTTAACAGCAAGTAGTGAACTAAGTAGAAATTTCCGTGTAGGTCTTGGTCTAGCAAGCGGTAAAAGCTTAGAAACTATTTTAGAAGAGCTTGGAGAAGTAGCAGAGGGTGTTAAAACAGCGGAGGCTGTATTTAAACTTTCAAAGAAAAATAAAATATATACTCCAATTGCAAATGAGGTAAAACTTATTCTTGATGGTAAGAATCCTCACGAAAGTCTAAAGGACTTATTAAGAAGTTAGAAAATGAGTACAATTTCATTTTTTAACTTATCCCTTTCATTTATTCCCTTAGTTTTTGTATGGTACTTTTACTATAAATGGACAAAAGATAAATCTGATATTTTAGTTGCTAGTATAAGGATGATTATTCAGCTTATAACTATTGGATATCTTCTTGTTTTTATCTTCAAATCAGATGACTTAAACGTAGGTATATTTATAGTTTTATTTATGATTGTAGTTGCTTCTTGGATTACTCTTAGAAATACTAACGATAAAACTTTTAAACACTATTTTCAGATACTTTTAGCAGTGAGTGCTTCAGGTTTAATCAATCTTTTCTTAATAGTTGGATTCGTATTAGAGTTAGAAAAATTATACGAACCACGGTATGTAATACCACTTGCAGGAATGGTTTTTGCAAATACTATGAATGCTCTTTCTTTGGCTGTTGAACGCTTTGAAAAAGAGATAGAAAGAACAAACTTCATTGAGGCTAGACAAATAGCTTTTAAAGCCTGTATGATACCTCAAATAAACTCACTATTAGCAGTTGGATTAGTTGCTCTTCCTGGAATGATGACAGGACAAATCTTATCAGGGGTTGACCCTTTAATTGCTGTTAGATATCAAATAATGATTATGGCAATGACACTTTCAAGTGCAGGAATAAGTGCGGTAGTTTATTTTTTATTAAAAGCAAAACTATTTAATAGGTAGTTTTAGTATAAATTTTGCTCCTAAAGAAGTGTTTATAGCTAAGATTTTACCTTCAAGTTTTTTCTCTGTAATTATTTTTGCAAGTGATAAACCTACACCACTTCCTTGATGTAATTTTGTTGAGTAACTAGAGCTAAAAATTGTTTCTACACAATTTACACCATTTCCAGAGTCTTCAATCTCTATATAAATTAGACCACTTATAGTTTTAATAGATATTTTGATAAACCTTTGTTTATCAAGGTTTTTTAGTTCATAAATTGCATTTTCAAGTATTACCATAATAACATTAGATAAAGAACCTTTATAGGTTTTTATTTCAATATCTTCAAACTCTTTTTTAACTTCAATATTATGTTTTAGTAAATAATCACTCAATAAAGAGATCAAAACATTTAATTGCTTAGATAGGGAAAAACTTTCTTTTCCATGAGGATTTAAAAATAGGGTATCTACACTATGGTTTACTTCATTTATATATTCAAGAGTTGTTTTTATCTTTGGTAGAGTTTCTTCTATAGTTGAAGGAAGGTTTTTTTTATCAAGCATTGATGTTGCTTCAATCAAATTTATTTGGCTACCTAATTGAGAGATAGGTCTTTTAATTTGATGAATTATATATGAGATAGTTCTTCCTGCATTTGTAAATCTTGATTGCTCTAAAAGTTGTTGTTCTATTTCTACTTTTTCATTTTCAACCATATTCATTTTTGCATTAAGAGCTAAAGAGATAAAAATCACTTCTAATAGAAGTCCTATTGGTAATATAATCCAAGAGTATTGATATGATTCTATTGTTCCTATTACTTCTAAAGTATAGTAATTAAAACATACAATATATATGGCTTGACCTATAAGAAAATACAAGGAATAGTTTTTCTCTTTTTTAAACTCAAATATTGAGATTAAAAAGATAAAAAGAAAAGACAATAGAGCAAATGTATCTATTCTTGATGTAGTATAGTGGTATGTATTGTCATAAAAGCCAATACTTAAAAGAGACAATGAAAATATCTGAAATAAAATCAAGGCTCTAACTAGTCTATAAAGTCTTGAGTCTTTTCTTTCATTAAAAAACTTGATAATAAATAGTAGAATAAAAATTATATAAAGGTAAGCAAAATACCAAGTTGAAATAGTAACTAAATATAGATTTATACCTAAGTCTAATTGATATATAACTCCATTTAATGTTAAAAGATAAAGTCCAGAAAATAGAGTGGATAATACATAAAATAAAAAAGCACTATTTTTTGTCATAAAGTATAAAATACTGTTGTAAATCATTAGAGAAATAAAGATTCCGTAAATAATACCCCAAATCATAGACTCTATGGTTTCTACTCTGAAAAAGTTATGGGGAGTAAATATTTCCCATTGATTTGTAACTGCCCCTATACTTTGATACTTTATATATATTTCATAAGAAGAGTTTTTTTCAAAATTAAAATTAAAGATACTTTTTCTAGATAGAACTCTTTTTTCATTATAAGGTATTAAGTCACCTAAAAAAAAGCTATCTAGTACTTTTTTATTTTTTATTATATAGACATCAATATAATCTATTCCAGGTCTTAAATTTCTAAAAAATAGCTCTTTATTTCTATTGGTATTATTTACTAAATTAAATTTTGTCCATATATAGTTTGGAGTTTTTGCAAAATTTGATTTTTTTGTATTGGAAAATTCCTTTTTTTGTACACTCTTTATAGATAAGTTTTCAGGAGTGGAAAATACTTTTTTTGTACTTTTATATAAGGTCTTTTCAAAGTCATTATTTATGACAATTGTATCTGAAAAAGAAAACTGAATAAGACAAGATAGAACTATTATAAATCTAATCATATATTTATGGAATAACCTAAATTCCGATGTGCAGTAATCAAGTCAATAGGAAGTTTCTTTCTTAATCTATAGACAATATTTTTGACACTATTTTTAGAGATTTCTTCATTTTTATTACTTAGAAAGCCTATGATAGTATCAAACTCTATGATTTGGTTTTTATAATCACATAGAAGTTCAAGTAATTTTGATTCATATAGACTTAATTCAAGTTTATTATTATCAATTAATAAGCACTTTTTCTTTTTACAATATGTGATTGTTTCTGTAATTTTAAATTTTAGTCTATTTGTTTTTTCAAGCTTTTCTATTGAAATATTTATTTGTTCTAAGAGTTTATCAAAGGCAATAGGTTTTTCTAAAAAGTTTGTAAGCTCTAAAGGAATACATTTTTGTAGTTTTTCGATATCCATAAAACTTGAAAGTATAATTATTGGAATATCGTCTTTTTCTTCTCTTATTTTTTTACTTAACTCATAACCATCCATATTAGGCATTACATAGTCACTGATGATTATATCAACTTCGAGTTCTTTATAGTTTTTTAATGCTTCTACACCATCATTTGCTATAAATACTTGATTAAAGAGTAAGGATAGAGTTTTTTTTAGATTATTTTGTATCTCAATATCATCTTCAACAATTAAAATATTTAAATATTTCGTAATCTCTTTCAACTCTATCCTTTTTTAGCTGTGAAAATTTATCTTAAATTTAGTAAATACTCTATTAAAACACCCACCCAGCTTGAAGTAAGAATCTATTAGAGTAGTCTCTTTGAGAAGTAACATCATGCTTGATATTCTGAGCTAAATGAGCATTAACAAACATATCTTTAAATGAACCATAATATCCTAAACCAAATGATTGTAAAGTTCTAGGAGCATCATTTGTAGTATCTTGACTCATAAATGCTCTACCTACATCATAAAACACAGATACAGAAGAGTTTAACTCTTTATAGTTAGGAAGCGTATAAAACAGTTCTGTATTAAATATAAATCCATTCTCAGCACTCTCTTCACCATCAGGATAATATTTAACTCCATAAGCTCCACCAAGACTTAAATCTTGACTTCCATCTAAGTTTTTATCTCCTAGTGCATATTGAGCTTGGAAAGAGTTTTCCCATCTAATTTTAGGAGTTAATTCAAAGTCTTGACCTAACTCTAAATTTAACTTTGTAAATCTACCATTTGTATTAGCACCATTTTCATCACTTTTTCTATCTTCATCACTATTAAATTTTAAACTACCAGTTGTTAAAGATAATGAAGCTCTTGATTGAGAGTTCTTATTAAATACTATTTTATCTTCAGTATAATCAACACCTACAGTTAATACTTTAGAACTTTTCTTTGTATGTATATCTGCTTCTTGAATCTCATCTTTCATCTTATTAAATGAAACTTCTGCAAAAAGATTTATATTTTTAAGTCTAGATCTTATATATGGATACTCTGTTCTAAAAGTAATAGAATCAGAACTTCCTAATGCATCTAAATTCTCATAAGTACTTCCAAGTTCATAAGTAGTTTTAGAAATACTAAGTTCTCCTCTTAGTCCTTTTTCATTCATTGGAAAGTTATAGGCTACTCTTCCATTAATAAGTCCAATCTCTTCTGATGTAAGACCTGAGAATGTTAGTTTATCTCCTATGTTAAACGGTGAATTAATATCAGCTCCTGCCATGATTCTATGTTTACCTGTATATTGAGAACCATAGTTGTCACCTAATACATATCCACTATATTTTTTAGTAGCTTCAGTTCCAATGATAAAATCACTAGTTCCTACTTCTTTTCCTGGTTTAACTTCTGCTTTATTTACAACAATACCTGGTGTGTCATTAATAATAAGCATAGCTCTTTCTAAAGTATTTGTAGAAACGATATTTTCATCTTTGATAGCATCTAAATTTCCTTGAACAATTTCATCTTTAACTAATGAATTATTCTCTAAGGTAAATGCTCCATAGTTTCCTTCAATTACATTTATTTTTAAAACACCTTCTTGTGAAAAGATATTTTGTTTTGGAATATATGCTCTTGCTACAAAGTATCCTTCTTGTCTATATGCTTTAGTGATTAAAGTAGCTGCTTCTTGCATATCTTTAAAGCTTAACTCTTTGTTTTCATAAGAAGAGATTAGTTCTTTTAACTTCTCATTTGAAAGCTTTTTATTTCCTTCTACTTCAATTGTTTTAATTAATACTTTTTTACTATCATCAAACTGTTTTAATGGTTCTTCTACTTTGTTATCTAAAGAAGGAAGCTCAGCTTCTTTCTCTTTCTTTATTTTTGGAGGTTGTACTTGTTTTAAGGCATCACCAATGTTTGGAACATTGGCTGCACTTAAAGATAGTGATGTGATAATTGATAATGCTATAATATTTTTTGTTTTCATTCTTACTTTCCTATATTTCGTCATCTGCTACATAGAACTCTTGTTCAACACCAGTTGGTAAAGATACTCCACCATTTACTAATACAATTTGTGAACTTCTTGATAATGGAACTTTTACATCACCTACTGTTTCACCTGTAACTTCTTGTTGCATCTGTTTTGCTTCACTAAGTGTTACTCTTTTTGTTGCTTGACCTTCAATTGGTTTTGAAACAATTTGTTTGTTTTCTCCAACACTAAATGATACGTTTACATTTTTACCACTGTTGTTTGGTGTCGTAGTAACTTTTGGAGCTGTTGGTACTTTTACTGCTTCTTTATTTACGATTGTTGTGATTACTTTGTCTATTTCTTTGTTTGGCGTTTCTGTCTCAACTTCTGGTTTATCAATTGTTGGCTTTGAAGTAACTTTTGTACCAATTAACCAGATAGGTTTAGTATCTCCATCTTTTCCAACTTGCCATGATAAAATAGGTGTTCCTTTTTCAAGGGTTGAGTCTTCTACTATTGACCACTCATATTTTGAACCATCTTTAAATGTATTTATATTTTGAAGTTGGGCTGTTGTTTTTCCATAAGCCAACTCATCATATAAGTTTTTATTTACTATTTTATCATAGTATGATGAGTATGCTTTAGGAGCATCTACAAAGTTACCTATAAGTCCCCCAATATTATATTTTTCAGTTGCAGTACCTATTACTTTCCCTTTTGCATAAGAGTTCATTACTATTCCATCATAGAAGTCGCCTACTAATCCTCCAACATCACTTCTCCCTGAAACATTATTTAGTGTATACGAGTCATTTATCTCTCCTAATACAAACCCAACAAGTCCACCTACACCATATACGCCAGAAACATTTCCTGAAGCATAGGAGTTTCTAATAGCTGAAAATTCTAGTTTACCTACAAGTCCTCCTACTTCATTTTCACCTGATACATTAGTATTCGCAAATGAGTTTAGAATCTGAGTATCAGAAGCACTTCCTACAAGTCCTCCTACTTCATCTCCACTTGCATCATTTGCATTTTCTTCAAATAAGGCTTTTACACTACCACCTTGAACTGAAGAGTTTACAATTCTTGAATAACTTACTCCTCCTACTAATCCACCAACAATATATGAACCTGTTACATCAACATTTTTTACATGAGAATTTAATATTGTATAGTCAGATTCCCAAAGTGCACCAACTAATCCTCCAACATTTCTTACTCCTGTTACTGAACCATTTTGTGCTATAACATTTTCAATATGTGAATTTGGATTTGCTTGTCCTATTAAAGAACCAGTAAAGAAATCACCTGTAATGTTAAAATTATCTAGTACTAAATTTTTTATTGTTCCATTTGACACAAATGCAAATAAACCTGTCCACTTTGCATTTGGTGTATTTATATATAAATTAGAAATAGTATGATTGTTTCCATTAAAGATACCATTAAACCCACTGAAGCCATCACTATTTATAGCAATTGGATTCCAACCAGCACCATTATTCCAATTTATTGTATCACTAGCATCAATATTGCTTCCAAGTTCATATTTTCCATTTAGTGCTGTATTCATCCATTGTAATTGATGAATATTGTTAATTACAACTTTTCCATTTTCTCCAAAATTAACATCAAAACTACTATCAGATACATCAAAATATACTCCACCATTGGTAGTGTTTGTATTTTTAATTTCTGCATTTACATTTACAGAGTTTGCTTGTAGTGTTAATTTACTTTGAGTATCCCAAGAAAGATCAGTATTTACATTTATCTGATTTCCACCATTTATAAGAGTATCTCCTGATTTAGAATAGATATTCTTATCTATATTAATACCAGAACCTTTACCTTCTGATATTAAATTTATATCTCCCTGTGCAACTAGTCCATCATAAGTATTGGTATTATAATCAAAGCTTCCAACGGTAAAAATTCCACTATTTGTAAAGTTAAACTCCCCAGCAATGTTCGAAGCAACAATATTTTCAATGATATGACCATATCCCATTTCAAAATCATTTAAATAAACATTATTTGCGTCAAAGATAAAAAGTGTTTTAGCATGTAAAGAACTATGTAGATTTACTTTAATACTTCCTGTTTCAGAAGCATTTATAATAATATTTCCATTTTGTGAATTAAGGTCTGACTTATTACTCATATATAAAGCTTCACTATTGGTTCCACTTCCCTTTAGTCCTTCAATATAGATATCTCCATCTTGAGCTGAAACGATTCCTCTTCCTTCAATTCCATCTCCAAAGTGTCCATCACCAATTGCTACAGCATCAGAACCACCTTTTGCTATACCATAGATGCTGATATTTCCATTTCCAGATGTTTCTACCCTAGAATTTCCAGCAATACTTACACCTCTTGCACTACTAATACTGTCAGATGTACCTCCTTTTCCTCTAATAGAAATATCTCCACCATTGGCACTAATATCTCCATTTATAATAGCACCTCTAAATAAAGAGTAATTTTCACTTGATGAAGTATAAGACCCTAAAGCATAACCATTTAGAGCATCTTGTCCCCCACCAATGATTACATCTCCACCATTTGTAGAGATACTAGAACCTTGAGGAAGCCATACTGAACCAACTCTTCCATCAGTTGCTTCATTATTTCCTCCAGCTCTTGCCCACAGTGTTACATCAAGTGCTGCACTTGTACTTGAGATACTTCCTTTAGTTGTAGGTGTAAAAGAGTCACCAAAGATAATATTTCTATAAGCTTTTAAAGTAAGACTACTATCATTTGTTCCAGTATATTCAATATTTCCAGTTACAAAAATATCTCCACCACCATCAGTATTTTCATTATTAGTTGTATCTGGAGTATTGTTTGCATCGGTTTCAATTGTTACATTACCATTATTAAGTTGTATCTCTATAGCATCAGCAAGAGCTTGGTCTATAGTAATATCAACAGGGTCAATTAACCATTCTCCTGCTTCTATTTTTGCATCATTAAAAGTAAAATCTTTCCCTGAAGTTTCTACAAATCCTTCTTTAGCTCTAATAGTTCCACCAATCTTAGCTTGACCACCATGGGCAAATAGTTCTACAAATCCAGTAACACCATCTAATGAATTAGCTTCTATAATACCTTCATTATTTACTACACCTTTTAATAGTTCATCTACTGCATTTGTTGTTAAATAGATTTCTCCACTATCAGCATATATAGCACCTTTATTTTCAACTAGTGAATCAAGTACTCCTTTATTTACTGTTAAGTCTACTATTGAGTTACCATTTAGATTAATACTTACTTCATTGGCACCTATTAGTCTAACACTTCCTTTAACAGCTTTTATTGTTCCTTCATTTGAAACTGTATTTGCTAAAAGAGTTGCATATCCACTATCAGAAATATCAATTTCTCCAAGGTTGATTACAGATTCAGTTGAGTTACCTTTGAAGTTATAGTTACCGCTATTAAAGTCATTATCAGAAAGATTTTTTGTAGTTGCTAGAAGACCAGCTGTATTAATCTTAGCATTCTTACCAAATAAAACACCATTTGAATTTAATATCCAAACTTGCCCATTAGCATTTAGTGCTCCATTGATAATAGATTTTTCATTTCCTATTACTCTGTTTAAAGCAATACTATTTACATTTGGTTGTTTGAAGTTTACTATTTCATCTTTAGCAATATTAAACTTATCCCAGTTTATAGTTACTTTATTTGTATTTTGAATGATATTTGTAGTATTACCACTCGAAGAGATATTTGCACTACCAGAAGTTACAACACCTCCTGATGGAGCTGCAAAAGATAAAGTAGTAGTTCCAAGTAAAGCACTTACTACTAAGCTTATCTTCCCACCTTTTAGGATTCTAAATCGTGAGCTAAAATCACATAGTCGTTTCATTATTCTTTCCCTTGTTAATTGAATGTTCAAATATTCTGACAAGTGAAAGTCAAATGAAAGTCATAATTAAATAATTTTCTTAATTTTTATTTTAGAATTGTCAAGAAAGTTTATCTGAAATAATTTGATTAGAGAAAGTAGAGTCTCTTCATTGATAACTTTTTTTAAAATAAGTTCTATTTCATATGATAATATTTATCTATTATCTCTGTCCAGTTCTCTTCCCATCCTTTTTGATGAGTAAACTCTTTTAAAATAGTATGTTTTATATTCGAAGTATCTTTAAAATAAAAGTTGTAGGAGTTGAAAATAGAGCTATCAATAATAGTGTCTTTTCCTCCGATTAAGTGAACTTGTTTTATTTTCTCTAAACTTTTAGCAAACTGTGGTGGATTTAAAGAACCATATAAAGAGCTTATATTATGTTTTTGTGTCCAGTATTTGTGGTCTATATTCCCTGCAACTGTTAATAAAAAGCTTATATCCTCTCTTTTAGCACTTATAAGTGTGGCAATTGCTCCTCCTCCTGAATATCCTATAAGTTCAAACTCTTTATTTAAAAACTTTTCTTTTAATAAATCTAAGGTGCTTAAATAAGAACTTAACACTTCTTTTGAGTATCTATGTGAAGTCCAGTGTTTTTTTTCACATCTAATGTCATTTGTATATTGACAAGGGCGTGCTAAGTAGATTTTACAAGAGCTTGTATCCTTTAAAAAGAGCTTCATAGCTAGAGGGTTTATAGGAGTAGGGTTATTAGAAACTCTTGTTCTACTTACCCATGATAAACCATCTCCTTCGATATACACTCTTAAAGTATTGCAAGAAGAAGCTTTTTGTAAAGAGTATAAAGAGAAGCTATTTGTATGAAGTATCTCTTTTTTGATTTGTCTTTTTTTTATAAGTTCATTTGAAGTAGTTACTCTTTCTTCAACTGTAGCAATAGAAGAACAAGCAGAAAAAAATAAAACTACAAATAAAAATAGAGAGAAAGATTTCATTTATTTATCAAACTTCTCTTTATGAACTTCACCCCAAAGGTATAGTTGTTTTAATATAGGCTTTAAGCTCTCCCCATAAGGCGTTAAACTATATTCTACTTTTGGTGGAACTACAGGATATACTTCTCTATGGACAATATTATCTTTTTCTAGTTCTCTTAGTTTTTGTATTAACATCTTTTCTGTTGTTCTTGGAAGCATCTTTTGAAGCTCACTAAATCTTAGGGTATCTCGTCTTAAATACCATAAAATCAATATTTTCCATTTACCAGCAAGTACATCTAGTGCAGTTTCTACTGGACACTTTACAATATCTTTTTCTAATTCTTTAATTTTTTTATTCATTATAGATACCTTTATCTCGCTTAACTATCTTTTTAGATAGTACATTTCTTTTTAGTTAGTTCTTGTCTCTTTGTCTAATTTTAGCTAAAGTTTTAATATAAAACAAATATACAAGAATAGCAAAGGATAATTCATGAAAGCGTTCGTAGTAGAAAAAATAGAAGACAAAAAATTTTATTGTGGAATTCAAGATATTGAAGTTCCAACTTTAGAAGAAAATGAAGTATTAATTAAAGCAACGTACTCATCTTTAAACTATAAAGATGCCCTAAGTTCAGTTGGCAATCCTGGAGTTACAAGAGTATTTCCTCATGTAACTGGAATTGATGTAGCAGGAACTGTAGAAAAGTCAACAAGTTCAGATTTTGAAGTAGGGCAAAAAGTTCTTGTGACAGGATATGATTTAGGTATGAATACAGATGGTGGACATAGTGAATATGTAAGGGTACCAGCGTCATGGGTGGTTACTATTCCAGAGGGTATTTCTGATAGAGAAATTATGACTTATGGAACAGCAGGTTTAACAGCAGCATTAAGTGTAAATGAGCTTTTAAACAATGGAATTACAAGTGGGGAAGTACTTGTTACAGGAGCAACAGGTGGAGTTGGAAGTATTGCTGTTGCTATTTTAAGCAAGCTTGGATTTTGCGTAACTGCTATTTCTGGAAAAGAAGATAAGATTCCTTTCTTAAAAGATTTAGGGGCTAAAGAGGTTATTTTAAGAGCTGATTTCGACGTTGAAAACAAAAGACCAATGGGAAGTGAAAAGTATGATGGTGTAATTGATACTGTTGGTGGAAACATCTTAGCAGAAGCATTAAAAGTAGTAAAATATGATGGAGTAGCAACTTGTTGTGGATTAACTTCATCTCATGAATTACCTACAAATGTATTTCCATTTATTTTAAGAGGTGTAAGATTAGTTGGTATTGATTCTGTTGAGTGTAAAGTTGAGAAGAAAAGAGCTGCTTGGGAAAAGTTAGCTTCTGATTTTGCAATTGATACTTTAGAAGAGTTAACTACGCAAATCTCTTTAGATGAAGTAAAAGAAGCATATGAAAAACTATTAGCTGGAAAAGCAGTGGGAAGATACTTAGTTAAGATTTAATATTAAATTGTGTGGTTATTCAATCACACAATTTGCATCTTTTGTAATAGCTATATCATGCTCTTTTGCATACTCTTTTCCCCAATCATGTAACTCTTGTAAAATAGGGATAAGTTTTTCTCCATTTTTAGTTAGTTTATATTCAACTTTTGGGGGAATAACTGGATATGCTATTCTTTCAACAATACCAACTTCTTCCAGTTCTCTTAGTTGTTGAGTTAGCATCTTTTGGCTAATTTGTGGAATTAGTTTTTTTAATTCACCATTTCTTTTAACACCTTTTTTTAGTGCCCAAAGAACCATCGCTTTCCATTTTCCACCAATCATATCTGTTGCTAATTGAAAAAAACAGTTGTAGTTTTTTGCTTCCATAATCAAGCCTTTTATAGTGTTTATAGTTACCAAAAAGTGCCTATATTACTATTCGGTATATACTTGACAATTGTCAACTAATAAGTTAATATACAACAATTAAAATAAAAAAAAGGATAATTAAATGGGTAAATATATTGAATTAACAAATGATAATTTTGAAGCAACAGTAAACGAAGGTGTATCTTTAGTAGACTTCTGGGCTCCATGGTGTGGACCTTGTAGAATGCTTGCTCCTGTAATTGATGAATTAGCAGAAGATTTTGACGGTAAAGCTAACATTTGTAAAGTAAATACAGATGAGCAACAAGATTTAGCGGTTAAATATGGAGTTAGATCAATTCCTACAATTGTATTCATGAAAAATGGAGAAGTAGTTGATACTTTAGTTGGTGCACAATCTAAACAAGCATTAGCTGATAAATTAAACTCACTATAATATTAAATAACAATATTTAAAAGTAGCAGTGACTTGCTGCTACTTTAACTCCTCTTTTTCAAAAACTTTCATATTTAAAATAAGTATAATTAGATAAAATAACAAATCAAAAAATAATTAGGGAAAATTGATGCAACAATTTTTAGAAGAATCAAAAAAAGTTAGTAAAGAGATTGCTACACTTAGTGGTGAAGTAAAAAATAGAGTATTAAATGAGATGGCTGATGCTTTAATTGAAAATTGTGACTATATAGTAGGTTGCAATGAAAAAGATATGAGCGTTGGAAGACTTGGAAATCTTGATGAAGCTTTATTAGATAGACTTCTTCTTACTGGTGAGCGAGTTGAAGGTATGGCAAATGCTATTAGAGAAATAGCGACATTAAAAGAACCAGTTGGAAGAACTCTTGATGGATGGGTTACTGAAAATGGTTTAAATATTCAAAAAGTTTCTATTCCTATTGGAGTAATTGGTATTATTTATGAAAGCAGACCAAATGTTACTTCGGATACTGCAGCACTTTGTTTTAAAAGTGGAAATGTATGTGTATTAAAAGGTGGAAAAGAAGCTGAACACTCAAATAAAGCCATTGCAAATATTTTAAGACATGTATTAGCAAAAAATAAACTACCAGAACAAGCTATCTCATTACTTCCCGATTCAAGTAGAGAAGGGGTTGCAAACCTAATAAAACAAGATAAATATGTAGACTTAATAGTTCCAAGAGGTGGAGAAGCACTTATTAAGTATGTAAGTGAAAACTCAACTGTTCCAGTTGTAAAACACGATAAAGGACTTTGTCATATCTATTTAGATAGAGATGCGAATCACCAAAAAGCAATTGAGATTGCAATAAATGCAAAATGTTCAAGACCAGGTGTTTGTAATGCAATGGAGACTTTACTTATTCATAAAGATGTAGCGGCATATATTTTACCTCCACTACATGAAGCATATGAAAAGTATGGAACAGAGCTTAAAGGTTGTGATGCAACAAGAAAGTTTATAGATATTCAATGTGCTACCCATGATGATTATGATACTGAGTATTTAGCAAACAAACTAAATATCAAAATTGTAGATAGTGTAGATGATGCAATTTTACATATCTCAAAATATGGTTCTGGACACTCAGAAGCTATTATTAGTGAAAACTATTCTATTGTAAATAAGTTTTTAAATGAAGTAGATGCTGCTTGTGTATACGCAAATGCAAGTACAAGATTTACTGATGGTGGAGCTTTTGGACTTGGAGCTGAGGTTGGTATTTCAACAAATAAACTTCACTCAAGAGGACCAATGGGAATAAATGATTTAACAACATTTAAATATAAAGTTTATGGAACAGGACAGGTAAGATAGATGTCAAAAAAGATTTATTGTATTGCTTCATTTAAAGCAAAAGAGGGTAAAGAACAAGAGTTATTAGAGGTTTTACAAGGACTTGAACCACAAACAATAAGAGAAGATGGATGTATTCAATATATTGTTACAAAACATATAGAACATCCAAATGCAATGGGAAAATCATTTCCTATAGTATTTAATGAAATTTGGGAGTCAAAAGAGGCTTTTGAATTACACTGCAATAAACCATACATTGCAAACTTTTTTCAAACACATTGTGTAGATGAAGATGGTTTTGTAGAAGACTTTAATGTATGTGTTTATTCTGATGAAGTAAATTAGTTCTATCTTGAAGATAGAGCTAATTTAACTGCTAAAGCACCTAGCACAAAAGAAGTAAGAATATTTAAAATCTTAGAGATACTAGGGTTTTCCATTAGTTTACTGCTTAACATATTTCCTGCTATTCCTATTGAAGAAAAAACAACTACGGTTAAAGCCATAAATACTAAACCTAAAATAATCATTTGCATTGGTACATTTCCTAATTCAGGATTTACAAACTGAGGAAGAAAAGCTAAGAAAAAGATAGATACTTTAGGGTTTAGAACATTCATAAAAAAACCTTTTACATAAAGTTTTTTTAGTTCATTATTTGAATCTTGTACACTTAAATCTAATTTGTCATTTCTATGTCTAAATGCTTGATAAGCTATATAAAGTAAATATGCTGCACCAATGTATTTTACAAGATTAAAAGCCAATTCTGATGTTTGGAAAATAACTGATATACCAAAAGCAGCAGCTGAGGTGTGAATAATAATCCCAGAACAAAGTCCAAGAGTTGTAACTATTGCAGCTTTTTTACTTTTTGTCATACCTTGTGTTAAAACATAAATATTATCAGGCCCTGGTGCTAAACATAAAAGAAATGAAGCAGCTATAAACATATATAAAGATGTAAAATCTATCATTATTTTTCTCCTTTAAAGAAAAGATTATATAAAAAACTTACTTTATACCACCAAATGAACACCTTTTCATAATAGACTTCTTTTATAAACTGTAGGAGGTTTGATTTGAACTATTCAAAAAGAAGATATTTAACATATCTAATAATTACTATACTGGTATTTGTAATACCTTTTATTAAAATAAATGGTAACCATTTATTACTTTTATCTTTTGATAAAATGCAATTTCACTTTTTAGGTTTAGTGTTTAATATGAATGAGCTTTATGTTATGCCATTTTTATTAATGCTTCTATTTATTGGAATTTTTGCTATGACAGCTATGTTTGGTAGGGTTTGGTGTGGATGGGCCTGTCCTCAAACTATCTTTAGAGTTATTTATAGAGATTTAATTGAGTCAAAAATTTTAGGTCTAAGAAGAATTAAAAACAAACAAAAAGATATTGACTATTCTAAAACATCAACAAAGATAAAAAAATATATCTCTTTAACTATTTGGGGTATTTTATCATTAGTTGCATCTATGAACTTCATGTGGTATTTTGTTCCACCAGAAGACTTCTTTAGATACGTAATGGATCCACATGAACACTTCTTTATGATAATGTTTGTAGTAAGTACAGCTCTATTTTTAATATATGATATTGTTTTTATGAAAGAGCATTTCTGTACTTATGTATGCCCCTATTCAAGAATTCAATCAGCACTTTATGATGATGATACAAAACAAGTTGTTTATAATACAAATAGAGGTGGAGACATTTATGAAAATGGTGCTAAATCTATATTTGATGTTAAACAATGGGCTGGAAATCAAGAGTGTACTACTTGTGAAGCTTGTGTAAAAATTTGTCCTACTCATATTGATATTAGAAAAGGTTTACAAGTTGAGTGTATCAACTGTTTAGAGTGTTCTGATGCTTGTTCAACAGTTATGGGAAAACTTGGTAAAAAATCACTGATTGACTGGGGAAGTACAAACACAGTAATCAATAAGAAAAGGTCACCACTTTTTGCAATGAAAAATATTGTTTATATGGTATCCCTTTTAGCTTGTTTACTGTTAGCTGTATTCTTTGCTGGTGAAAAAGAAGATTTCTTAGTAAATGTAAATAAAACAACAAAACTATATGGTATTAAAGAAGGGACAGTTACAAATAACTATCTTTTAACAATTCATAATACAAATAAAAAAGAGTATACATTTGGTGTAGAAGTTCTTGACCCAAGATTTGAAGTGAAAAGATATAGAGCACTTAAATTAGAGCCAAAACAAAGACTTAAAACAGTATTGATTTTAAATACTACTAGAAAGTTAGCTTCAACAAATAGAAAAGACACTCCTTATAAAGCAAAGATTAGAATCTTCGCTAAAGAGAATAAAGAAGTAAGTGTTATAAGAGAAGTATCTTTTATGTACCCAAGAAGGGACTTACTTAAATAGCCTTTTCAATAAGAAGGGAGAAACAACTTCCTTCTTTTGAAGGTTTTAATTCAATCTTTCCATTAAAACTCTTTTCCATAATAAGTTTAGATAAATAAAGTCCTAATCCTGTGCCTTCTTCTTTTGTTGTAAAGTATGGCTCAAATAGTTTTTCTTGACTTCGTTTATTAATCCCTTTTCCATTATCTTTTATATTGATTATTACATCTGCTGAAGTTGAGTCAACATTAATCTCAATAAGAGGTTTTTCAATATCTTTTAAAGCATCACTTGCATTTGTAACAAGTGAAAGAATAACTTGTGAAAGTTCATTTTTACTTCCAAAAATTTGTACATTTTCATCTTTTAAAAAGTTAAGTGTATATTTGATATTTCTTTTTTTCAAATCTTCATTCAAAATAGACATAGTATTTGAAATAGCATCTTTAACTAAGAACTTTTCTTTCTGTTTTGAAGGAGTATAAAACTCTTTAAACTCTTCAACTGTATGTGAAAGAAACTCCAATTGCTCTTTTGCTTGAGAGTATTTTTTATGGAAATACTTTTCATCTAGTTTTTCATTTTCATATCGTTTTTTTATATTCATCAAAATATACGAAAGATTATTAAGTGGTTGTCTAAATTGATGGGCAATATTTGCTAGCATTTCTCCACTTTTTGCCATTTTTGATTGCTGTAAAAGCATATTTTCAAAGTTTTCATTTTTTTGTTCAAGACGATTATATCTATGAGAAACAGAGAAGGTAAATAAAATAGCTTCTATAGCAAAAGCAATAAGAACGATATCTAAAAGGTGATTTTGTTCATAATAGTCTTTAAAGTCAAAAACAAAAAGAGTAAAACAAAATATTGACCAACCAGCAGTATAAATAAGTGTTGGTCCAACATTTTTAATATTGAAAATCACAGAGATAAAAAGTATGGCATAAATGATTGTAAAAGGTAAATACTCAAAAAGAATATAGTGGTAAAAGGCTGTTAGAATAACTATATTTAAAAGCAAAGTATTTATTATCAAGTCTTTATGGCTTTTTGAGTTTGGAATAAATTTCCCCTCATAAAAGTTTATGGCAAAAACAAGGGCTAGTAAAGTTGCAAATAGTAAAGAAATCTGTTCCATAAAATGAGGAATATCAAATAAAGAACTATAAGAAACTATATAAATAAGAGAAAAGACCTGCATCAAACAATATGAGATATAAAATATCTCTTTTGAGTAGATATATCTAATAAAAGTATAGGCAATTGTCATAATAACAATACCAAAAGTTATTCCATAAAGAAGGATTACCGTTAAACTATCTAGGCTCAATTTTATAACCTGTTCCAGAAAGATTTATGATTAAATCTTTAGGTATTTTATTTTTAAGGTTTTTAATAACAGTTTTTAAAGCATCTTTACTCATAACACTATCTTGCCAAACATAGTTTTCTATCTCTTCATAGGTTACAAATCTATTTAGGTTTTTACAAAGTAGATATAAAAGGTCTTGCTCTTTTTTCCTAATTTTAACTATCTCTTTGTTCATAAGTAATACTTGATTAAAGGTATCAAAAGTAGTGTTTTCATCCAGTTTTATAATATTTGAATTAGAATTTCTTAATGTATCAACACATATTTCAAGGGCTTTATCAAGTTCATGTTCACAAATAGGTTTTGTAAGGTATTTTACAAGTTGTAGTTCAATAGCTTCAAAAAGATACTCTTTTGTTGAAAAAGCAGAAAGAATAATAACCTGTGTCTCTTTATCCTTTTGTCTTATTCTTTTTACAAACTCCAAACCATTTAATTTTGGCATTTGAATATCAGTAATAACAATATGTGGTTTATGTTTGTCATATATCTTTAAAGCACTTAAAGCATCACTTGCTTCATAAACTTCATCAAAGTAGTTTTCTAGGTACTCAACACCGTTTTCTCTAGCAATCTCATCATCTTCAACATATAATATTTTTATGTTTTTTGTCAGTTCTTTTTGCATTTAATATTATATCTCTTAATTTCTTTACTACACAATAATTGTTATAATTCTCAAAATTTTTTCAAGGTTAATCATGGTAAATAAATCAATCTTTAGAGAGTATGATATTAGAGGAATAGTTGGTAGTGAATTAAACAAAGAGTCTGTAAAACTTATTGGATACTTTTTTGGTAAGAAAGTTTTCGAAAAATTTGGTGAAAACTCTTATGTTGCAATAGGTTATGATGCAAGAACTCACTCACCTGAACTTTTCTCTTATTTAGCAAGTGGATTAAATGCTTCTGGATGTAAAGTACTAAATATGCATATGGTAGCAACGGGAATAAACTACTTTGCAAACTATCAAACTTTTAATATTGAAAACAATGATATAACACCAAGTGCTTCTATTATGATAACTGGAAGTCATAATCCAAGTGAATATAATGGATTTAAAATTACTTTTGATAAAAAACCTTTCTTTGCTGAAGATATTTACTCTTTAGGTGATGAAATTATTGCTTCAAATATAGAGATTGATGACAATGATAAAGCCTATGAAATTGATGTTAAATCTTTATATGTTGATTATATGTTAAAAGAGTTTTCTCACTTAAAAGGAATGAAAGAAAAAATCATTATTGACTGCGGTAATGGCGTAGCTGACACCGTTTTGACACTTCTTTTAGATAAACTACAATTGAATTATGAAGGTTTATATTGCGAACCAGATGGAACATTCCCAAATCATCACCCAGACCCAAGTGTTGAAAAGAACCTAGTAGATATTAAAAAGAGACTAGAAGGTGATTTTGAATATGGGTTTGCCTACGATGGAGATGCAGATAGAATTGCATTTTTAACGAAAAAGCATAATGTAAAAGGTGACATTATGGCTTTATTATTCTCAAAAGATATTGAGAATCCTATTGTTGTAGGTGAAGTAAAATGTACTCAAGTAATGTATGACCTTATAAATCAAAGAGGTGAAGCTCATATGTATAAAACTGGGCATTCAAACTTAAAGGTAAAACTAAAAGAGGTAAATGCTCATTTAGCAGCTGAGGTTTCTGGACATATCTTCTTTAATGATAGATATTATGGTTTTGATGATGCAATTTATGCAACATTTAGAACTTTAGAGCTTATCAAAAATGGAATGGATATTGATAAAGAAATAGAGAGCTTACCACAAACATACTCTACTGAAGAGATTAAAGTTGAAACAACAGAGGATGAGAAGTTTATCCTAATAGATAAATTAAAAACTCTATTACAAAATCCACCTGCAGGTTTCCCAAAAATCAGAGATATCATTGATGTAGATGGTGTTAGAGTGATTTTTGATAAGGGTTGGGGATTAGTAAGAGCATCAAATACTACTCCTGTACTTGTAACAAGATTTGAATCAACTGATAAAAATGAAGCAAAAGAGTATGAAAGACAATTAAATAACTTAATAAGAGAAGCGAAAGATGAACTTAGTAGCACTGCAAACTAAAACAAGTGACGATTTTAAAAAGAATTTAAAAAAATTAAAAGAACAGATTCAATCATGTGAAGATGGTTCTTTTATTTTAGCTCCTGAAGTATGCTTAACAGGTTTTGCATATGAAAGAATGGACGAAGCAGCAGAATTTGCTCAAAAGGCTATAAAGAAGCTAAAAAAATACTCTGAGAATAAAATTATTGCAATAACACTTATTGAAAAAGAGGATATAGAGTTTTATAATACTCTGTATATTTTTCATAATAAAAAAATAGTACATACTCAATCAAAACACAAACTATTTCCTTTAGGTGATGAACCTGATTATTTCACTAAAGGGAAATTAGAAAACATGAAAATAGTTGATATAGATGGACTTAAAGTAGCCACTTTAATCTGTTTTGAGGTTAGATTTCCAGAATTTTGGTTAAAAGTTCAAGGCGCAGATTTAATTTTAAACCCATCTATGTGGGGAGTGAAAAGAAAAGCTCACTTTGAAACTATGACAAAAGCTCTTGCTGTAGCTAATCAATGTTATGTATTAACTGCAAATGGTGCAGATGATAATATGGCAAAGGGAAGTGGAATTATTACTCCATGGGGAGATGAATACAGAAATGACTCAAAAGATAAAATTGAGCATGAGATGGATTTATCAGAGATTAAAAAAATCAGAAAATACATAGATATAGGACTAAGGAAAAAATGAGTAAATCAATAATCTTTGTTTGTTTAGGAAATATTTGTAGGTCACCCCTTGCAGAAGGTGCAGCAAAACAATATATCAAAGACAAAGGTCTTGATATCTATGTAGAAAGTGCAGGAACAGGGAGTTGGCATATTGGTGAACCTCCTTGTGAAAACTCCATAAAAGTTGCACATCAAAATGGTCTTGATATTTCACAACAAAGAGCAAGACAAGTAAAAACAGAAGATTTTGAAAAGTTTGATTATGTAATTGGACTTGATGATTCAAATGTTCAAAACCTAAAAAACCTTGGTTGCAAAAATGTTTTAAAACTAGGTGACTATGGTTATGATGGAAAAGATGTTCCTGACCCATACTTCTTTGACGGTTTTGAAGGCTTTGACAAAGTCTTTTCAATGATAAATACTTGCACAAAGAACTTCATAGATACAATCAAAAATTAATATAAAAGCTAAATTTTACAAAAAAGTTTAGCTTTTTTCTTCTTTCTCATAAAAAAATCAAAATTACAATTAAAAAAAATTATTAAATAAAGGCTCAAAAAAAGCCTCTTTCTATTAAGGCAAAATCACTTTAAGAAATTTTTAAGTATTTTTCTCAAATTTGGATTTATAATTCCAATATAGAATAAGGAACTTGATTACGGAAAGCTAAGTAAAGCACTTTAGAGTGCACTTTTGATTTCCTTTTTGGTGTACTTGAAATCTCTAAGTACGTTTAAATAAAAAGTCTTATTAAATAGGAGACATATAAATGTTAAAGAAAATTGCTTTTTTAGCTTTTTTATCAATTGCAATGTTAAATGCAAATACAGATTTTGAACAAACAATTGAAGATAAATATGCTTCATGTGAAAAACAATATGATGAATGTATTACTCAATGTGAAGAGAAAAACGGTTCTTTTGAAGAGTGTAATTCGAAATGTGAAACTAAATTATATGCTTGTCAAGCACAAGTAGAAGAGGCTTTAGAGGCTACAATCGAAAAAGAAGAGCCTACAAACTAATATTTAGGATGCCTTATTCTATGCAATTTTAAAAGGCATAAAAATGAGATTTCGAAAATTATCTATTGAGAAGTCAACAAAATTGATTGAAGATGTTGAGAATTATATTTCTTTTCTAGATACATTAAAACAGTTAATTAGAGTACCATCAGTAATAGGGTATGAACACTCATTTTTCTTATATTTAAAACGAGAACTAGATGAGTTAGGAATAAAAACAGAGTATTATGATGGTTTATTAGTTGCGCAAGGTGATGAACCAACAGCAGGGATGCTAAGTGCACATATAGATAGACATGGTTTAGTTTGTACAGGACCAAATGAGTTTCAATTTGCTGCTTTTCAAAGTAAAAACAGAATTGACTTAAAAGGGAACTCTGTTTCAGAACAAACATATCAAGCTATCTCATCTAGGTTTATAAATCAGCAGGTTCAAGCATATGAACCTTGGTCGGGAAGTTATCTAGGAATTGGACAGATAACAGAAGTTTATATGAATGAGCAAATTGACAACCTTATGTTTAAAATAAAAGGTTTAGAACATTTGCTTCCAGGAACACCAGTTGCTTTTGTAGATAAGTTAGAAATAGACTCACAATTAATAAGTGCGCAGTTGGACAATGTAATCTCTGCAGCAATAATAATTTATCTATATCAAAATGGTTACCAAGGTACAGCTTTCTTTACTGCACAAGAAGAGGCAGGGAGAAGTTGGAGATTTGTATATGATTGGTTTAAGAAGAATGAATTAACAACTTCTGAACTATTAGTTTTGGATACAAGTCCATATAATACAAGAGAAGAAGCAGAAGTTCAAGATGTAGTTTTAAGAAATAGAGATGCAAATGCAAGGTTTAAATCTCCATTATTAAGGCTTTTAAAGAACTTTTGTCATAAGAATAATATTGCCTTCTCTTGTAAGGATAATTTTATTCAAGAGATAAATAAGTCTTTAAGCCAAGAGAATCTTCCTTTATTATCTTTAGGAAGTACAGAGCTTGGGAGAATAGTAAAAGAGTCAAAAGGTTCAATACAGGGAACAACTCTACAGTTACCTACAACTGGTTACCATACAGTTGAGGAAACAACAACTGTAAAGTCTGTAAAAAGTGTATTGTATGTATTAAAAAATTTATTAATAAAAGAAAATGAAAACAAAAACTAATAAAACTCTTGTAAAAGAGTATTACGAAGAACTTTGGAATAAACAAAACAAAGAGTATATTGATATTTTATTTCATGAAAATATTGAATTTCATGGGTCTTTAAATATTGATACAAAAGGTAAAAAAGAGTTTGAAGAGTATATGGATAAGGTTTTAACTGGAATTCCTAATCTCTATCATGGCATTGAAACAATGGTTGAAGAGAACAATTGTATTGCTGTAAAAGCAGTTTACAATGGGACTCATAAAGGACAACTATTTGAGTTTGAAGCAAGTAATAATAGAATCAAATACAATGGGGCTTCTTTTTTTAAATTTGAAGATAACAAGATAATTAGTATTTGGGTGTTAGGTGATTTAACTGCACTTTATAAACAGTTAAAAAAGTAGATTAAATTTGGTGTATTCACAAAAGTGAGTACTTAATACTAACAAGAAAACTTAGGTTTTATTAATGGTAGTTTGCTGTGATTATGAGGAAAAAAAGTGGCAAGTTATTATGAAGAGTTCATTGAAAGATATGAATTTGAAAACCCTTTAAATAGGGTGGTTTATGAGATTGTTGATTGTATTAAACTGCGAAAAGATTATCTTGGAGCAGCTGGTTTAATATCACAGAATAAGGTAACTTTAGAAGATATTACATTAAGAACAGTAAGGTTATCGCTTAATGATTTTATTACTTTAGCAGATACGCTAATTTCAAGGAAATAAAATGCTTGAGTCTTATATTTATGAATTAAGAGCCAATGATATAAAAGAAGAAGATATCCAAAAGGTTCTAGAAAGTGTTAAAAATAGGCTATCTGAAGAGAATGTTGATACAGAGCTTGTAAAGTTAGGTTATCAAAAAGTTTTCACAGTTGATTATGATGCTTATGATGAGTTTTATAATTATGATTTAGATGATGAGTCTTAACTCATCATCTGAAGAGAGAAGTGTTATCTTATTTTTGGGTTTTTAGATAAGTTTTTAGCTTCAACTAGCCAGTTTTCATCTTCAATTTGTTTATGTTCAAGTTTTAGGTGTTCTTCAATCCACTTGCAGTTTTTTGGTGTCCACTCTGCAATTTGATCAAAATGGAAAATCCCAATTTCATTTAGTTTTACTTCTAGATTTCTATCTATTCCTTCAATCTCTTGTAAAGAGTCCTTTCCCATAGGTCTAGGGGCACTCCTAATTAGAGGCTTATTGTAGATATTACTTTGAGCCCCAACATGGGAAACTGTATTTGCACTATAAATAGAGCTTTGATTTTTTTCACCAATAAGTTTTCCAACAATTAGACCAATGAAAAAACCTATTAATGCCGCAATTACTAAACATAAAACTATTTGAGATGCTATTTCTACCATGTTATTCCTCTATAATGTTGAACTCTACTCTTCTATTTACTTTTGAGTAGCCATTTGGATTATTTTCTACAATAGGAATGTTTTCACCATATCCTCTTGCTTTTATTTTATTTTTATCAAAACCATAAGCAATCATTTGCTTTTTAACTGCAACTGCACGGCTTACAGAAACTCCAAGATTATACTTTTTAGAACCAGCAGCATCTGTATGTCCCGCAACTTCTATTTTTATATTTGGATAATTCTTTAAAATCTTTACTACTGTACTAATTGTATTTAAACTCTTTTTAGTAATTTGATTACTTGATGTTCTAAAAGTAATTGGATATTTTGTTACGTAATCTCTAATTCTAATTTGTAAAAGTTGAGTATTGATTGACATCTCTTGAATAGGCTTTTCATTGCCTGTTCTTTTATATTTTTTATCAGTAGTAATTAAAGGCTCATCTTCTGTTTTCTCTTCATTTTCTTCAACTACTTTTTCAGCAGTTTCTTCAGTTGTTGTTTTTAATTCATTTTTTATTTGATTTTCTGAACTCTCAGTTTTAGAGCTTGTATTTAACTCTTGATCTTTTTTTTCTGTAGTATCTACAGTTTCTATTTCTTTAGACTCTGTTTCTTTTATAGGTTCTAAAGTAGCTGTTTCTTCAATTTCTTCAACTTTTTTGGATTCTGTGTTTAAGTTTAGAGTTTTAGGTTCTTGTTGTGTTTCTATTCCTGCATTTTTAGCTAGTTTTTCAAGGTGTGTATTTACACATAAAACGATTAAAATAATTAATGCTAGACATAAAAAAAATATTTTTTTTGCTGGACTCATTCGCTATCTTTTATTTGATTTAATTTAAATTCTAATTATTTTATCTTATTTTTAATCAAAAGTTTTTGAAACATGCCTATTTTTTCAATATTTACCGATATTATTTAATTAAAAAATCTAAGGTTTGATTATAAATAAAAGCAATATACTTTATTAAAATGCAAAGGAATTGTTATGAAAGTTTTAATATTAATGGTTTTAATGATAAGTTCTTTGGTTGCCTTACCCGATGAGTTTGATAGAGAAACTTACAATAAAGGGGAAAAGGTCTTTGAAAATAAATGTAGTGAATGTCATGTGAAATCCATGGATATTCAACTACTTATGAAAAACTTTATAGAAGAGGATAATAAACTTCTAAACCTAAAAGCTCCCACTGGAAATGAGATCTCTTTTAGATTAAAAAGTCAGATTGGAAGTAGGGATGATATAGAGTTTCAGCTTTTAGAAGCAATGGATTTTGTAAAAGATTACTTATATAATCCAGATAGAACTAAAACAATCTGTTTAGAAGGTGTAATTAGACACTTTGAAACAATGCCTAGTATGAAAGGGAAAGTTTCAGAAGAAGAGATTGAGGATGTGACTTTCTTTTTATATTTTTTAGAAGGCTTTAATGGAGTTAATAAGTACTACCATAAAGAAGATGAGTTTTAAAACTTCTCTTCTTTTTTGTTTAATTTGAAAATAAAAGTACTTCCTTCATTTTCAGTGGATTTTACATCTACTTTTATATTATAAGCTTTACAGATTTGGTGAACAATATTTAGTCCAACTCCAAAGCCACCTTGTTCTTTAGTAGCTCTGTAGTATCTTTTGAAAATATCTTTTAGTCTATCTTTTTTTATACCTATTCCACTATCTTCTACTTTTAGAATGTTCTCTTTTAGTGTAATATTTATAGTTCCACCAATTTTGTTGTATTTAATAGCATTTGATACGATATTATTGAACATTCTTATGAAACTCTCTTTATCTATTTTATAAGTAGTCCTTTCTAAATCATGGGTTATTTTAAGACCTTTTTTACTTGCAAAGGCTTCAAAGTATTTCAATTGCTCAAGAATAGTGGTATCTAGTTGTAAAATTGTTGGCTCTATAACTCTTTTATTCTCTTGTAGAAATAGATAAACCAAGTCTTTATATATTTCTGAAATTCTTTTTGCACTTAGGTTGATTCTTTCCATATTTCTTTCTGTAAGTGCAGCATTTTTACCAGTAGACATCAAAATAGCTGTAATAGGAGTATTTAGCTCATGGGTTGTATCTTTAATAAAGGTATTTAGTTTTCTTCTTTCATTAATAATTGGGCTAATAAATAGATTTGCTAAGTAGTAACCAACAAGTGAAATAAGAGAAAAAATCACTACAAAATAAAAAACCA
This sequence comes from Arcobacter sp. F155, assembly GCF_004116455.1. Lineage (NCBI taxonomy): Bacteria > Pseudomonadati > Campylobacterota > Epsilonproteobacteria > Campylobacterales > Arcobacteraceae > Arcobacter > Arcobacter sp. F155. The sequence goes on along the minus strand of NZ_PDJU01000003.1, from coordinate 23,778 downwards.
TATCTTCAAGAAGTTCTGTTCTAATTTTTTTAAAACTATTTTCTTGAATAGCAATATGAAAAACTCCAAGGTGACCACGAGGAGTACTATCAACTAAAATATAATCACCTTTGATTTTTTGAATAGGAGCATTTATATCCACATCTATGTCAATATTTCCAGCTAATTTCTGGTGTTGTTTATCATATAAGGCATATTTATATTGAATTGTATCTGATATTTTAGATGTATCAATTGCAAGGTTTGACATGTCTGCATAGATTATATTTGCTGATATTTTTGAGGCTATATTTTGCATATTTGAAGATACTAAATCATAGTATAGTTTGTATTCTATTTTATAAAACTGCCAGAATATAATAGTTAGAAGAATAAAAGAAGAGCCTAGGTATAAACCTAGGAATCTAAAAAATGTAGTCTTCTCATTTCTTGTTAAATCTATAACCAACCCCTTTTATTGTCTCAATATACTCTTCTCCTACAATCTTTCTTATATTTTTTATATATGTTCTTATAGTTGAAGATGTAGGTGCAGACTCATATGACCAGATATTTGATGATAGTTCATCTTGAGAAACACATCTATTAGTGTTTTTTAACAGATATTTCAAAACTTGTGCTTCTTTTAGTGGTAACTTTGTTTTAATTCCATCATAATCAATATAGTTTAGTTTTGTATTAAAATTAATACCTTCTCCAATAACTAACTCATCTGAATCAAGATGAAGAAGTCTTTTTATATTGTTTATTCTAAGTTCAAGCTCTTTTAGTTCAAATGGCTTTTTTAAATAATCATCAGCTCCTACATTAAAGCCTTCTTCAATATCCTCAATAGAGTTTAAAGAGGTAATAAAAATAGCAGGAGTAGTAATAGACTCATCCCTTAAACTTTTTAGAAAGTCAAAGCCTGTAATACTTGGTACATTAACATCAAGTATTAATAAATCAAATTGTTCATCATACATAATCTCACTTGCTTTCATCCCATCATAGACGCAAGTAACGTCATATCCTAAATCTTGTAAGAACTCTTCGATTATTTCATTTAATATTAAATCATCTTCTAGTAGTAAAATTTTCATAAGCAAAGTATATCATACATTGAAAAAATAAATCTACACAGGTGCTACACAATAACTTAACAAAACTTTATTAAAATTTCAGAAGATATTCAAAAAGGAGACTAACATGAAGTCATTAACAAAAATCTTATTATCATCGGCACTTGCACTTTCTCTTGCAAATGCAACACCTCATACACTTGATAAGGTTCACTCTGATGTAGGTTTTTCAGTAAAACACTTAATGATTACAAACGTAAAAGGTAATTTTACTGATTATGATGGAAAGATTGATTTTGACCATGATACAAAAACTTTTAATGCTTTAGAAGCAAAAATTAAAGCAACATCAATTGATACTGGTATTGTAAAAAGAGATAATCACTTAAGAAGTGATGACTTTTTTGCAGCTGAAAAATATCCAGAGATTACATTTAAAATGAAGTCTTATAAAAAAGATGGAGATGAAGGTGTAATGGTTGGTGATCTTACAATGAGAGGGATTACAAAAGAAGTAGAACTTGATGTTGAAGATATTGCTACAGTAAAAGATTTTGATGGAAACAATAGAGTAGGGTTTACATTAGAGGGTAAAGTAAATAGAATGGACTTTGGACTAAAATGGAACAAAGCTTTAGAGTTTGGTGGGGTTGCAGTTAGTGAAACTGTAAAACTAATTGTTGAAGTTCAAGCTGTTGAGAAATAATTTTATACTTTTAAGTAATTTTAAAAATAAGTAAATATAATCATTATACTAAAAAAGGGGATAAAGATGAAAAATAAAGCAAAATTAAAATTAGCTGGTGTACTTTTAGGTGCAGCACTATCAAGTACAGGAGCATACGCAGGTAATGGTTCTTGTGGAGCTGGAAAATGTGGTGGTGAAGCTAAAAAAATGGAAAAAAAGGGTGCTTGCGGAGCTGGTAAATGCGGTTCAAATGATGAAATGTCAGGTAATGCAGGTAAAAAAGCTTCTGGAGCTTGTGGAGCTGGTAAATGTGGTGCAAACGACAAAGGCCAAGAAATGAAACAGCAAAACATGATGAAAAAAGAAGCTAAACAAAAAGTTAAAGGTTCTTGTGGCGCTGGTAAGTGCGGGTGAAATGGTGAAGACAAGTAGATGATAAACATTAAAGGGTGTGGCTTAGGCCTAAGAAGTGACTTTTTACTAGATGTTGAAAGTAGTGATTTCCAACCAGATTGGTGGGAAGTTACTCCTGAAAACTGGATGCATATGCCTAAGGTTTATGAAAAGGCTTTTGAAGAAGCTGTATTTTCGAGACCAACAGTCGCACACGGTTTATCTTTGTCTATTGGATCTGTTGATGGATTAAATAAAAAATTCATCAAACAGATGAAAACTTTTCTAGATAGATATGAAATAGAATATTATTCTGAACATCTTTCTTTCTCTTCTATGAATGGTAAGCAATCTTATGAATTATTACCTGTTCCAATGACTAAAAAAATGGTTCAAATCATTAGTGATAGAGTAAAAGAAGTTGAGGATATTATTCAAAGAAACTTGATTCTTGAAAATGCAACTTACTACTATGTTCCTTATGCAGAGATGCGAGAAGTTGATTTTATAAACGAGGTTTTAGAAAAGTCTGGTGCTAAAATGCTTCTTGATGTAAATAATGTATTTGTTAACTCTGTAAACCACTCTTTTAAAGCTAGAAAATTTATTGATGAAATTGACAAAAGTAAAATTGCATATATGCATATGGCAGGACATTATAATGATGAAGAACTGGGTTTAAAAATAGATTCTCATGGTATGCCTATTGCAAGTGGTGCATGGAAGCTTTTAGAATATACTTTAAAACAAGTCAGCGCTCCTGTTATGATAGAAAGAGATAATAATATTCCTCCATTAAGTGAGTTAGAAAAAGAGTATATTCAAATGAGTGATATAGTGAGAAAGACACAAAATGCCTAAGAAGATACTAGAAAAAGATATTCAAGAAAGGTTCTTAGATAACCTTTTAACACAAACTGATGAGGTAAAAAACTCTTCCGTAGCTGTTTATCAAAAGCTTGTTTATATGAGATACCATGAAGTTATAAAAAACTCTTTTCCTCTTTTTATTGATTTAGTAGATGAAGAAACTTTAGTGTCTTCAATAAAAGCTTTTATGAAAGATACTCCAGAGACTCCCTTTGTATGGCAAATGGCAAATGACTATAGAAACTTTGTAAAGAAAAACAAACTTTTTGATGATAAAAAATATATCTATGAACTTCTTTATTATGATTGGATAGAAATAGAACTTTATATGAAAGAGTATAAAGAGAAAAAAAAGAAGAAGTTTTCTTATAAAAATAGTTATAAATTAAGTAAAAGTGCTAGAATCAAAAGATTTAAATATGATTTGATAAATAAAGATTTCACTTCAAAAAGAGAAAACTTTTTAGTGATATACTATAATTTTGAGACAGATGATATAGTCTATAGAGAGATAAACCCAATTATTTACTACTTGTTAAAAAGCTTAAATAAAAAGCAGACTATAGGAAATACTTTAAAGAAACTATGCAAGGAAAATGATATAGACTTTAAAGAAGCAAAAGAGGCTTTAATAGAACCTCTTTCTGAGTTAAATAGTAACGGAGTTTTTTTCTTTAATCAATATAAGTAACATTTATAAAACTTTAATCCATAAGATAGTTATTATTACTTATGGAAAATGAACCTTTATACTTAAAAATACTAAATAATCTTCCTCAAACAATAGTATTGATTGTCCAAGATAATATGATAATAAACTCTTATGGTGAGCTCTCTCGTGAGATTAATAATACTAAATTAAGTAAACACTTTAGTAAAGTTACTTATAACAAGTTGATGTTATTAAAGTTAAAGAAAATTGATAGTTTAATTATTTGTTGGAATAAAAAAGATTATGAAGTTTCTTGCAATGATGAAATTTATTACTTCAAAGATGTTACTAAATATAGAAATATGCACTTACAGTTAAAGAAAAGTCTTAGGGACTTAAGGTCAAAAAAAGAAGAACTACGAGCTGTTTTTGATTTAGCAGGAAATGGAATATCAATTTTGAATAAAGAAGGTATGTTTCTTTATGCAAATAAGTTTTTTCAGACAATGATGGAGTATACAATGGAAGAGTTATATTCTGAGTCATGTATCTCTTTATCTTCTCCTGAATATTCAGAACCTAGTAAAACAGCAGTACAAAAAGCAATAGAAGAAGGTATCGTTGAAAGATTTAGAAAAATATGTGTAACTAAATCAGGAAAAGAAATTAATGCTAGTATGTCTTTAAGTTATATAAAAAGTACAAATGAAATAGTAATGATTACTTCAGATATAACAGAAGATATAAAATATCAAGATGATTTAAAAAGAAGAATAAATCAAGAAGTTAAAAAAAGAACGCAACAATATGAAATAATGTGTCATCAATCAAGATTAGCTTCTATGGGTGAAATGATTGAAGCAATTGCTCATCAGTGGAGACAACCTTTAAATAGTCTAGGAATTATAATTCAAGGACTAAGGCATTTATCAAATAGTGAAAGTTTTGACTTTGATTTATTAAATGAGATTGAAAATGAAATGATTGAAAAAATAAACTATATGTCTGAAACTATTGATGATTTTAGTAATTTCTTTAAAACCTCTAAAGAAAAAAAATATTTTAATATATTAAATAGTGTAAAAGATACTATTAAGTTAGTAGATATACAGTTAAAGAATGAAAATATTACTCTTAATATAAATATTGAAGATGGTGTTAATTTAGAGTTTTATGGTTTAGAAAATGAGTTTAGACAAGCTTTATTAAATATAATAGATAACTCTATTGGTGTGATTGTTTCTAAAAAACAACATAATGGTTTTGTTAATATAGACCTTATACAAAATGAAGAGTTTCTTGAACTTAGTATTTCAGATAATGCTGGTGGAATCTCTAAAAAAAACTTACAAGAAATATTCAAACCTTATTTTACTACAAAAAAAGATGGAAATGGCATAGGATTATATATGTCAAAAATGATTATTGAGAAAAATATGAAAGGAACTCTATCTGTTAGAAATAGTCAAAGTGGTGCAGTATTTACTATTTCTTTAAAATCAGAAGAGCACATAAATAATGGAAAAATTACATATTAAACTACAACCTTTAACTTTACTAATTGTGGAAGATGATGAAAGTACTTTAAAGTGGTTAGAAAGAATACTTCAAATCTATTTTAAAGATGTAAAAGTTGCAAATAATGCAATGGATGCCCTTGAGATATTTAATAAAGAGAAAATAGATGTTGTAATAGCAGATATTCAAATTCCAGAGGTTGATGGATTACATTTTTTACAAAAAATTGCTACTGTTAATCCACACTGTATTCGAATAGTTATGACGGCTTTTAATAATCAAATTTACTTAAATAGAGCAATTGATGCAGAAGTAAACTTCTATTTTAAAAAGCCAATTGACATAGATGAATTATTAGTTTCTATATCTTTAAGTGTAAAAGATAAACCTAAATTAGCTAATAGAATAAAACTAAAAAATGATTATATATATGACTTTGTGCAAAAAATTATAATTAATGAAAATTCGAAGACAAACTTAACAAAAAAAGAGTCATTATTATTTGAGTTTTTATATGAAAATAAGAATAGCATTGTAAGTTTAGAGCAAATTGAAAATGTAGTGTGGGAAGAACCGGCAACAAATGATGCTATTAGAATGGTAGTTTCAAGTCTAAGAAAAAAACTTTATAAAGATTCAATAGAAAACATTAAAGGCTTTGGGTACAAACTCTCTTTAGTATAAATCTTATATAAATCTTATACTTCTCTTATTCTTTTCTTCTCTTCTTTTGTTAGACTTTCCTATAAAAGGAGTTTCAATGAAGAAAAAAATTCTTATTGTTGGTGGTGGTACAGCTGGTACTATGACAGCAAATAATTTAGCAAAAAAATTGATGCATGAAATTGATAGAGATGAAATTGAAATAACAATGATTTCAAATTCTAAATATCACTATTATAGACCTGGTGCTATGTATGTGGCTTTTCATAAAGCTTCTGGGCAGGAGTTCATAAGAGAACAAAGAACTCTTTTGATGCCTGAAGTAAAGTTCTTGGTTGATGAAGCTGTAGAGATAAACACTAATGATGATTATGTAAAAGGTAAAAGTGGAACTGTATATAATTATGATTTTGTTATTCTTGCAACAGGTTGTGAAGTAGCAGTTGATAGAATCCCTGGGTTAAAAGAGGGAGGAGACTGGTTTTACTCTTATGATGGAGCAAAAAAGCTAGCTAAAAAGTTTGCAGCACTAAAAAAAGGAAGAGTTTTAGTAACAGTTAATTTCCCTAAAACACCTGATGTTCCTCACCAATGTGGTATTGCTCCTATTGAAACTACAATTATGTTACATGATCATTTAAAAGAGCAGGGATTAAGAGATGATATAGAAATTGTATATACTTATCCTAAAGTAGCTCAAGCAGTTACAGATGGTCTTTTCTTACAAGGGCCTACATCAAAAGTTTTACCTACAATCTTTGATGGTATAGGTGTAAAGTATAAAACTAGTTTTACACTAAATAAAGTTGACCCAGATAAAAAAATTGCATATTCTGAAGAGGGTGAAGAGATTGAGTTTGATATATTAATGTCAACTCCTCCTTTTATTGCAACTAAGTTTATTAGAGAATCAGGTTTATCTAAAGCAGTAGATGATGAGGGATGGTTACCAACTGATAAAAAGACTCTTAAAGTTAAAGGCTATGATAATATTTATACTTTAGGGGATACTGTTGATTTACCAGTTTCTAAAGCAGGTGGAACAATACATAATCAAACAGATGTAGTTGCAGATAATATTGCTTCTGAAATAAGATATGGATATCCAACTGAAAGTTATGATGGAAAAGTTATTGCAATTGCTCAAATGGGATTATCTTGTGGTATGCCTTTGTGGTATGACTATAAAGAGGATGTACAGCCTACACCTTGTAGTAAATTAGGTAGTTTTGTTAGAAAAGGTTTTAACATGGGTATTTATTGGGCAGCAGCTCGAGGAATGGTATAGGAGAAATTATGAGTGAAAAAGTAGAAGTTTTAAAAACGAAAGAAATGCAAGAGCTTGAAGAAAAGTTTGCAATGTTAGTTCAAACAGGAAGAATTGATAATATTATTGATTTATTAGCAGTTGTTTCAGATAATATTGAAATGACAACTGCTCCAATGGTTGATAAGATGGTAGGAACAATTGATAACTTGGCAACTGCAGGATTTGTTACAGAAAATGCTGTTAGATATGCAAATAGGGAAATGAAGAAAAATGAAGTACCGTCTTTATTTGGATTACTTAAGTTATTAAAAGATGAAGAGACAAGAAAAGGTTTAGCCTTTGTTCTTCATCTAACAAAAGGGATAGGAAAACAAGTTTAACTATTAATATAAACTTTCTATTTAATAGGAAGTTTATATTTTAATAATCTTTGCGTATAAATATATGCAAAGATTGCTGCAGAATAAATCATAACTAATACACCCATCCAAAGATAAATATACTCCAAGGCTAGCCAAATCACAAGAACATAAGCAATAGCATATTTAGCTATGATTTGTCGATATAAAGCTATGTATAAAATCATCTTAGGTTTTTTAATTCCCTGTAGAGTTGACACACAGATAAATAGAACTACATAAGCATAGAAAATTAGTACTTCAACTACTAGATAGTCATATCCAAAGCCAATTACAATTGGGTCAGAATCAAACTGTGAAACAATCATCTTTCCAAAGATATATAAAAAAACTATTCCAAAAGTAGCTATTATAAAACCATATTTTAAAGCTTTATTAACTGTTTCTTGAACCCTATCATATTTTCTTGCTCCATAATTATTTGATACTAATGATAATACAGCAGAACTAAGCCCAAGTGCTGGTAAAAGCATAATTTGTTCAACTCTAAAACCTATTCCATATCCTGCAACAGCTTTTACTCCATACAAAGATACAAAGTACATTAAAATAAGTGAACCTATAGACATAATAAGCATATTCATTGAAGAAGGAATACCTTGTGTTATCATCTCTTTATATACTTTTTTGTGGGGAAAAAAATAGTTTATTTTTTCAAAGTGCACAAGTTTAGTATCCATAACTTTTTTAAGAAGATAAAGAGCATTTATTAGTTGTATTAAAACTGTGGAAAGAGCTATTCCTTTTATTCCCATAGCTGGAATAAACAAAAATCCATATATAAATAAAGGGTTTAAAACTAAGTTTGCAAAGAATCCAAAGATTAAAGTATTTCTATATGATTTTGTATCTCCCCTTGAAACAAGTATTGCATTTAATGCAAAGTTTGTCATAAAGAAGATTGTTCCAGCTAGGATTATATTTATATAGTCTAAAGCCATATCCATATAAGCTCCACTAGCTCCTAAGAGTGTGAATAGATATGGAGACATTAAAAAGCCAACAAGAGTTAAAACAAGAGCTACAAGCTGCATAAAGAAGATTCCCTTATGAGCATATAGTGAAGCCAAAAACCTTTTTGATCTTCCACTTGCATTTCCTATTAAAGCTGTAATTGCTGATGAAAAACCGTAACCAAGCCCAATTATTGTAAAAAATATCATAAACGAAAGTGAAAGTGCGGAGATAGCTTGGGTTGAAATTAATCCAGCATAAAAAGTATCTACAACATTGTACATAGTATTAAAAAACATACCTGTACTTGCTGGAATAGTAATTTGTTTTAAAAGAGTTGAAATATCATCATTAATTAAGTGTGAGTTTTGTTTCAAGTTTTAGCCTAATATATAATTTTAAGCCATATTATCGAAGATAAGTTTTAAAGAGGTTAGAATTGAGGATTAATCCTCAATTCTAATCATAGCAGGTTTTTCTGCTACTACACTTGCATCTTCAAGTGCTTTAAGTGCTTCATTTATATCTTTTTCTACACAAGTATGAGTAGAAAGAAGTAGGTGAGCACAAGAGTTATCAAGTGGCTTTTGAATCATTTTTTCTACAGAAATATTTTTATCTGCAAAGATATTAGAAACTTTAGCTAAAACACCTGTTTTATCTTCAATTTTAAGTCTTAGATAGTATTTTGTTTGAATCTCATCTTTTGGCATTAATGTTAAGTTTTCTCCATGAGAAGACTCAAATCCTAGCATTGGAGAACCTTTTCCACGTCTTGCAATATCAACAATATTTGCAATTACAGCTGAAGCAGTTGCATCTCCACCTGCTCCTGGTCCATAATACATAGTTTCACCAACTTTATCACCAATCACAGAAACACCGTTCATTACACCATCAACTTTTGCAATCATTTCATTGTTTGGAATAAGTACAGGATGAACTCTCAGTTCAATTTTTGTTCCAACTTTTTTAGCGATTGTTAAAAGTTTGATTGAGTAGTTAAACTCATTTGCAAATTCAATATCTGCTGGTGCAATATTTTGAATACCTTCAATTAAAATATCTTCTGGTTTTGCATCAATTCCATATGCAATTGAACCTAAGATAAGAAGTTTATGAGCAGCATCAAAACCACCAACATCAAATGTTGGGTCAGCTTCTGCATATCCTAACTCTTGCGATTCAGCAAGAATAGTATCGTAATCAACACCTTCACCAATCATTTTTGTTAGCATATAGTTACAAGTACCATTCATGATACCTCTAATGGATTCAATATGGTTTGCAGTTAATCCATCTCTTAGTGCATTAATAATTGGAATACCACCAGCTACAGCAGCTTCATATTCAAATGGAGTATCACCTGCTAAGTCTTGTAGTTCATATCTGTGATAAGCAAGTAATGCTTTATTTGCAGTAACCACTGCTTTACCTTTTGCTAAAGCTTTTTTGATTACTTCATAAGGCTTTTCAACTCCACCCATAAGCTCAACAATAATATCAATTGAATCATCATTTAAGATTTCATCAACATTATCTGTTAGTTTAATTGATACATCTCTATCTTTATTTAGATTGTTTACTAAACCAACTACTGGTTCTAGTTCAACACCTGCACGTGCAGTTATGATATCTTTATTGTCTTTTAGTATATTTGCAACACTTGCACCAACTGTTCCAACACCTAATATACCTATTTTCATTCTTCTTCCTATAACGTATTTAAATATTTCTTTATATTTTTTGCAGCTTGTCTAATTCTTTTTTCATTTTCAATTAAAGCTATTCTAACATATCCATCACCATAGTGACCAAATCCAATACCTGGACTTACTGCTACTTTTGCTTCAGTTAAAAGTTGTTTAGAGAACTCCATACTTCCAAGATGTTGTGCTTTTTCTGGGATTTTTGCCCAGATAAACATTGATGCATTAGGAACATCCATATCCCAACCTGCATCTTTAAATGCCTCAACCATAACATCTCTTCTTTTTCTATATTTTTCAATATGTTCAGCTACACACTCTTGTGGACCATCAAGTGCAACAGTAGCTGCAACTTGAATAGGAGTAAACATTCCATAGTCAAGCCAAGATTTGATTCTTTTAAGAGCTCCAATTAATTTTTCATTTCCAACCATGAAACCAACTCTCCATCCTGCCATATTGTACGACTTAGAAAGAGTAAATGACTCAACAGCAACGTCAAGTGCACCTTCAGCTTGGAAAATAGATGGAGTTTTATATCCATCAAATGTGATATCTGCATAAGCAATATCAGAGATGATATAAAATCTCTCCTTCTTAGCTAAATCAACTAATCTTTGGTAAAACTCTGGTCTAACTGTTGCACAAGTTGGGTTATGTGGAAAGTTAACTAATACATATTTTACTTTTGGAATTGATTCATTTAATGTCTTTTGTAATCTTTCAAAGAATAGTTCTTCATCAACTCTAAAGTCTCTTCCAAATGGTAACTCAAAATTGTGGATACCAGCACCTGCTAACATAAATGCATAAGAGTGAATTGGATATGTTGGATCTGGAACAACTGCAACATCACCAACATTTACAATTGCTTGAACTAGGTGAACATAACCTTCTTTACTTCCCATTGTTGCACAAGCATGTTTATTTGGGTCTAAATAATCAACCCCATATTTTCTTTTATACCAGTTACAAATAGCTAGTCTTAATTTATAAATACCAGCACTTGCAGAGTAACCATGATTTTTTGGTTTATCTGCTGTTTCTTTTAACTTATCTGTTATATGCTGAGGAGCTGGGCCATCTGGATTACCCATTGAAAAATCTATAATATCTTCACCAGCTCTTCTTGCTTCCATTTTAATATTGTTAACCTCTGCAAACACGTAGTTTGGAAGTCTTCTCATTCTTTCAAATTCTATCTCTGGAAACATTTTTTATTTCTCCTTAATTGTTACACTTAATCCTCGCTTGATATTAGCAAGGGTAAAAAGATCATCTATTTTCATATATCTTGTATATTGTGGTACTTCCACTTCTAAATTTTGATGTCTTTGTTCTTTTTTTATAACTTCTACAATTGTTAAATGTCTGTCATAAAAAACAATGTGCGGAAACCATCTATTACCAAACTTTGATTTTATTAATATTTTATTTGCACTAGAAACTTTTAAAAAGTATGGTCTAAGTGGCTTTTTCAAATCAATCTGTTCACCTGATACTAAATCTTTTGCATCATTGAACGTTGACAGGGATGTATCTACATCATATATCCAAGTTAGTTGTCCCTCTTTTATGATATCAGTTGGTTTTGAATTGTGCTTTCCAAACTCTTTTGATAACATAAGAGGGTCAATGGCGGCTTCCGTTTTTAGGTTTATTGTCCACTCTAGTGTACCTTCTTGTGTATATAGAAGTTTTTTTGTGAAGTAGTGATAATATCCTAAAGATTTTAGTGAATCAGAAACTATTTTAAGTGACTTAATTGGGTCATGGTTTATATTAAAAGTGATTGTTAAGTTTTCAGGTTTTGCAAAACCTAGGTGAAGTAAACCATTTTCTTGAAGTTTATTTAATAAATCAACATACTTTATATTTCCATTTACATCATAAAAATCATTTTGTTTTGAAAAAAGGTAGTTAATTAAACCCTTATTTTCAATATATTTTTGATTTCCAATTAGATGAATAATCTTTTCATCAAGATTATTTGCATTTAAAACAATAGCACATGTAAAAATTAGTAATAGTTTCTTTATCATCACTTTTCTCTTATTTCATTAAGTTATAAATTAATATTCCACCTGCAACAGAAACATTTAGGGAGTCAAAACTATTTGACATTTCAATAGAAACTTTATTGTCAAGTTTTTTAACAACTTTATTTGAAAGTCCAAAACCTTCACTTCCTAAAAATAGGGCAGTTTTTTCATTTTCATTTTTAAACTCTTTTAGGTTTTCTCCATCCATAGATGCACCCATTAGAGTAAAATTGTTTTGTTTTAGTTCATTTACTACATCTAAAACATTTTGTGTTTGGCAAAATGGCATGTCAAATAAAGCACCGCTACTAGTTCGTGCAATACCTTCATAGTTTAGTTGTTTTACATTTGAAGCAATAATTGCATCAACACCAAGTGAATAAGCTGTTCTACAAATAGCTCCGATATTTCCTACATCTGTTAATCCATCAAGAACTACAATAAACTTAGAGTTTTTAATCTCTTTTAATCCAGTTGTTTGGAAATCTTTAAGTCTTAAGAAGAAACCTTGATGATTTCCTCCACGTGCCATACTTTGTGCTTTTTTATTATCAAGCTTGATAATTTGTTTATCAAGTTTTGCAAATCTTTTAAAAAGTTTTGGTTCTAGTTCTTTTGAGAACATTACCTCTTCAATAAGGTCGGGGTGTTTATCTAGTACGTAAAGTACTACTTGTTTGCCATATATAATCATGGCTAGATTTTATCTAAAAGTTGTTGATAAATCTCTTTTACAGTTTTTCCTGTCATTTTTGCAAGAAGTTTGGCTTTTACTTTAGGTGCAATATCAAGATTTTCAATATCTTTTACATCAAGACTTGCTCCCACAGTTTCAGTAGGTTCAATAACAATTACCCATTCACCTCTAATATTCTCTTTAGTAAATTTTTCATAAATATTTAGTGCAGAGTCTTTGTAAGTTTTTTGATGAAGTTTTGTTATCTCTTTTGCTAAAAAGACAGTTCTATTTTCATCTATATTTTTTATCTCTTCTAAAGTCTTTAAAAGTCTATGGGGTGACTCATAAAGAATTGATAAAATAGGGCTTTGCATTACCTTTGTTAGTTTTTCACTTCGCTCTTTTCCTTTGTGCGCTAAAAAACCAAAAAAAGTAAATTCGGTATTTAAAAAACCACTCATCGCAAAAGCTGTTAAAACTGCATTTGCTCCTGGAAGTACGTCATATTCTAAATTATTGTTAATACAGTATTGAACTAGTGTAGCTCCTGGGTCTGAAACACAAGGCATACCAGCATCACTAACATAAACAATATTTTTATTGAAATCTTCAGGTGTTAAGGTTTTTAAAACTTGATTTTCATTGTGTGAATGGAAAGATTTTAAATCTTTGTAGTTAAACTCTAAGTTTTCTCTTTCACTTAGAAGTTGAAGAAGTTTTTTTGTGACTCTTGTATCTTCACAAAAAATTAATTCCGCCTCCGAAAGAGCTGTTAAAGCTCTTTTAGAGATATCATCAAGATTTCCTATTGGAGTCGGAACTAAAGTAAGCAATTTATAGCAACAATTATTTTTGTGCGTATTTAGCTTTGAATTTCTCTACTCTACCAGCAGCATCAACAATTTTTTGCTCACCAGTGAAGAATGGGTGACAAGCAGAACAAATGTCAATTCTCATTGACTCAACGTTTGACTTAGTTTCAAATGTGTTTCCACAAGCACAACTTACTGTACAATCTTTGTAATCTGGGTGAATTTCTTTTTTCACTTCAAATTTCCTTATTTTGATAAATGTTCAATAAAAGGTCGAGTCTTTGTCGCCCTTTATCAAACTCTGAATTTGAGATTGGATTATAGCGAAAAATACTTAATGATATCTGAATTTAAGTTTTCTATAATATTTGAAGTTTTATTTTTAAACTGTCCCTTATTGAAGGTGTTTTGACGCTTTGCAAGTTTTGCTGTGTTTAAAGAAATTTTCTCTTCAAGCTCTTTTTTTGTAAGTTTTCCATCTAAAAAATCTAAGGTTTCTACTATTCCAATTGAAGCCATACAGTTTGGAGCTCTTCTATAATTTTTTTCTAAATATATTACTTCGTCAATAATTCCTTCTTTCATCATCAAAGAAGTTCGCAGGTTTATTCTTTTTTTTAAATCTTCTCTTTCCCAAACAATTTCAAAAATCTCTAAATCTTTTGCAAGGGGAACTTTAGGGTTCTTTTCAAAATATTCACTTGGAGACATATTTGATTGTTTATAAATAGAGTAAGCTTTTTCTATTCTATACTTATCGTTTTGTGCAATTTTTTCCATATAAGCTTTATCTAATGAGTATAAAAGTTCATAGGCTTCATCTAGTGGAATATCAAGTTTAATATCTTGCTCAATACCAGTTGAAAGTCCTTCAACTAGAGCTTTTAAATAAAAACCAGTACCTCCGACGATAATAAGGTTTTTGTCGTTTTCTTTTGCAAAATCTTTGGCTTTTTTGTAGCAGTCAAAAAACTGTGTTACATCAAAGTTTTCATTTGGATAAACTTCATCAATTCCAAAATGAATAATATCACCTCTCTCTTCTTTTGTTGGTTTAGCTGATGCGATATCAATCTCTTTGTAAACAGATAAAGAATCAAGGGATAAAATTATTGAGTTTGTTTGTTGTGCTATTTCTAAAGATAGTCCAGTTTTTCCTGAGGCAGTTGAGCCAATAATTGCAATTTCTTTCATAAAAAGATTTTATCAAAAGAAGACTAAATTATATTTTGATATAATCCCAAAATGAATAAAATAAAGAAACTTTTAAATGACTTTAATGAACTAGTAATGTTCAAACACTCAATTTTCTCATTGCCATTTATTTTTATAGCAATGATTGTTGCATCAGTTCAAACAAATGGCTCTGCTTGGTTTGGTTTTAAACTCCTAATTTTAGGTGTCTTAGCAGCAGTTACAGCTAGAAACTTTGCAATGGGCTTTAATAGATATATGGATAGAGATATAGATGCTTTAAATCCAAGAACTGAAAATAGACCAAATGTTGATGGAAGAGTAAGTCCAACAGCAATGCTTATTTTTAATATTGCAAATGCTTTAGGATTTATAGCCGTTGCATATTTTGTAAATGATTTAGCCTTTTATTTAGCAGTTCCAATTTTAGCAATCATTGGTTCATACTCTTACTTTAAAAGATTTTCATATTTAGCCCATGTGATTTTAGGAATCTCACTTGCTCTTGCTCCAATTGCTGGGGTTGTAGCAGTTAGTGAAACTATTACTTTATGGTCAGTTTTATTAAGTATTGGGGTTATGTTTTGGGTTGCTGGATTTGATCTTTTATACTCATTACAAGATATGGAAGTAGATAAAAAACTAGGGCTTCATTCTATTCCAAGTAAGTTTGGTGCAAAAAACACTATGCTTATTTCAAGAGTATTTCACTTACTTACAGTAGTATTTTGGCTTCTATTTGCAATTAGTTCTGATAGTGGATTATTTACTTATCTTGCAGTATTAGCAGGGGCAATTATGCTTTCGTATGAACACTATTTAGTAAATAAAGACTTTACAAAAATTGATAAAGCTTTTTTCACTGTAAATGGTTACCTTGGAATTGTATTTTTCTTCTTAGTTTTAATAGATGCAATAATATAATTGTGTTACATTTAAGATATACTTAAAAATGATATAACTCATAATGTACTATAATTAGGGAATTAAATAAATTAGGGAAATAATATGGAAAATAAACTAAAAGAGATTACATATCTAACTTTAAAACAGTTAAAAAAAGAGAATATTATTCTTCCCTCAAAGTATTCAAAACTCTTTGAAGAAAATGCCAAAAATCTAGATTTTGATTTAGATGATGAATTATTAGTCTTCAAAGATTTAAAACAAGATTGTGATGCAGTTGATAAAGTAGTACAAAAGACTAGTGAAAATTTAACTTCATTACATGACTCTACAAAAAAAGCAAAAGAAGCTATTGTAAGTAATGATATTAATACTCTTCAAACAATCAATGAAGAGCTTGAAAGAATGCAAAAGCAAATTGACTTTTTACAAAAAGAGTTGTTTTCTGATGTTTTAACAGATTCATACAATAGAAAATGGTTTATGGATAACTACCTGAAAGATGATAGTTTCCTTCATGATGGCTTTATGGCATTTTTAGATTTAAATAACTTTAAAATCATAAATGATACATATGGTCATATAATAGGTGATCAAGTATTAAAATACTTAGTAAACTTCTTAAAAGCAGAATTAAATTTACCAGGAGTAGATATTGTAAGGTATGCTGGAGATGAGTTTATTGTACTATTTAATAAAGATAACTCAACAGTTTTAAACCCTGATAAAAAGATGGCTAAAGCCCAAGAAAAACTAGCTGAACAAAGACTAAAATCTTCTAAAATCAAATCTCTTAGATTTTCATTCTCATATGGATTAGTTCCATTTAAAAAGGGTGATGAGTTTGAAACTTTACTTGATAAAGTAGATGAATTGATGTATATAAATAAAAGAGAGATGAAAAAGAAGCACTAGAAATTTCTAGTGCCTAAGTTTTATTTTTTTACAAAAAGTGTTTGAGTAGGGTAAGCAAACTCACAATTGTTTTTATCAACTAGTTCACTAATCTTCATAATTACATCCTCTTTTACTCTTAACCACTCTTCCCAATCTGGACTTCTAGTAAAGCAGTAAACTAAGATATTAACCGAGCTATTATCAAACTCATCAATATAAACTAAAAGTGTTCTTTTTACACCTTGAAGGTCTTCTCTTTTAGCAGATTCAAATCTTCTTGTTCTTCCTACTATTGAGTTGTTTATTGTTGCAATATCAGGATGATTTATAAGCATTTCTCTAATATCTTCTTTTAGGTTTTTCACATCACTCATCGAACTTTCATAAGTTACTCCAATAGACATTTTGATTCTTCTACCAATCTTTCTTTTTGAGTAGTTCTTAATATGAGTTGTTGCTAATTCAGAATTTGGAATAGTAATCATTGCATTATCAAAAGTTCTAACTCTTGTAGTTCTCATTCTAATATCAACTACTGTTCCTTCAACATCATTTGCAATAATCCAATCTCCTTGTGAAAAAGAGTTATCAGTCATAATATTTAATGAACCAAAAAAGTTAGCTAAAGTATCTTTAGATGCTAAAGCAATTGCGATACCACCTACACCAAGAGAGGCTGCTATAGCTTTTATATCAATACCAAGTTGTGTGAAAAGAAATAAAATTACAAGTAAGATTAAAACCACTTTTGTGATTCTTAAAATAAATGCAATCATCTCTCTTCTTACATTTGGATACTTTTCAACAAGATTTTCTGCATAGTTAGAAATCCAGTTATCAAGTAAAGCGTAAACGGCCCAAGTTAAGATACCAATATAAATTGTATTTATCCATGGAACTATAGTATTTATAGCTTCAGTATCTTTTATTAAAGCATATAAAGAGATATGAATAGATAGTGTGTAAAGTGCAAAGATAAGTGGTTTTTCAATAGAGTCTTTGATGAAAAGTTCCATTTCATCTTCTTCTTTATCACTTCTTTTCATAAATATTTTATTTATAAATGTTGTAAATAAAAATATTAGTTTTGTATTGATTATTCTAAAGAATCCCATTACAAAGATTACAAATAAAACTTCTCCAATTGAGAATTTAAAATAATAAGATGTAAATTGAGAAATATTTGAAATCATAGGCTGAGAATCAATTTTTGAGATTACATAGTCAATATTAAAGTTATCAATAAAAAAGTAGCTTTCTCTGTATTCATCCATATTTCCTAGAAGATATTTTAGAACAAAGTGTTGTTTATTTTTTTGTTTCTTTAAAGTAGTGTAACTATCAATAAGCTCTAATGATACTTGGTTGCCTTTATCTTTTTTAGCTTTTTCATAAATCTCTTTATATTTTATAATTGAGTTTGTCTCCAATAAAGAGATATTCTCTTTTAGAATTCTTTTAAAATAGTCTTTATCTTTATATGAGTTTTTTGCTTGGATTATCTCTTTTAGAGTTTTTTCATACTCCCTTTTTTCTTGTAGAATTTGAAGGTTTATTTCATCTCTTTTAACAGCTACAAAGTTTCCTTCTCTTTGATTTATAGCAATTTTATTTAGCAGATAGTTTATTTGTTTATCGTATTCTCTTTCATTGATAGGAAGACTTAGATATTTCTCTTTTTTTATATTTGCAACTACTTTTAGTGCTACAAGCATTTGTTCATCTAAGTGTTCATCTACACTCTTTTTTATGTCATTGTCCTGTGCAAAAACTAAAAATGGTAAAAATAGTAAAATAAAAAGTTTAAAAACTGTAATTTTATAATTCATAAATGCCCTTTCTAAAGCTAATTATAGGGATTATAGTAAAAATAAACTTACCTTTGATATAAGATAAGATAGTCTTAATGACAAAATTTGTAAAATACGTTTCTCAAAACTAACGCGTCTGTGGCTCAACTGGATAGAGCTCCCGGTTTCGGCCCGGGTGGTTGTGGGTTCGAATCCTACCAGGCGTGCCATTTTGATAAAATTTTCAAAAAAAATCACTTCCTTATTTTAATGAAATCTCAAAAAAATAATTATTTAAAATAGCTTTCTTCCAATGCTTTTAAAATTAGTAACATAGTAACAATAAATAAACTAGTTTTTAAACTTAATTTTAAATTTATAAGTGTCTCACAAATGTCTCAAAAGTAATCAAAATATGATATAATAATGCCTATAAAATATTATGGGGATTATAATGTATAAGAATCTTTCTTCAAAAGCAAAACTTTTAATTAATATGCTTTTAGCACAAATAGGGTTTGCTGTTATTACTACAACAGCAATTATTACGTCAAATGACTTAGTAGCAATCTTAATTGTTAACTTGTTTTTTGCAATTATTGTTGGATATTTAAACTTTGCTGCAATGAAAAGAATCACAGGTGGAATTGAAAGATTCAAAAGATATATGGATGATATCATGGATTTTGTTTTTATGAGAACAAATAGAATCCAAAAAGCACAATATATGAAAAACGATGAGATAGGTCTTATTCTTACAGAGATGAATTCATATGTTGACAAAATTGATGTTATTAGAAAAGAGGACATGAAGGTTCTTGGTGAAGTTGTTTTAACAATGGACAAGGTTTCAAGAGGTACTTATAAATGTAGAATTCATAGTGAATCAAAAAACTTTATGATTAAAGCCCTAAGAGATACTATCAATACAATGCTTGATACAACTGAAGGAAATATGAATCAATTAAAAAGCTCTTTAGAAAAGTATGCAAATGATGATTATAGAGAAAAAATAGATATATCTCCTAAACTAAGTGAAGACATGCTAAAGGTTATGGAGTCAATTAATATTCTAGGTGAAAACTTATCAAGAAATGCAAAGAAAAACCTTGAAAATGGACAAAAGTTAGAAGAGAATTCTATTAGTATGAATAACTCAGTAAAAAATGTTGCCCATAAAGCAAATGAACAAGCAGCTTCTTTAGAAGAAACAGCTGCAGCATTAGAAGAGATTACATCTATTACAAGAGGTAATGCGAACAATGCAGTACAAATGGCAAATCTAGGTGGTACAGTTCAAAAGTCTGTTGAAAACGGACAAACACTTGCCTCAAAAACTGCAAAATCAATGGATGAGATTAATGAAGAGGTTGCTTCTATTAATGAAGCAATTACTGTAATTGACCAAATTGCTTTCCAAACAAATATTCTTTCACTAAACGCAGCAGTAGAAGCAGCAACAGCAGGTGAAGCAGGTAAAGGTTTCGCAGTAGTTGCACAAGAAGTAAGAAACCTTGCATCAAGGTCAGCAGAAGCAGCAAAAGAGATTAAGACTATTGTAGAAAATGCAAGAAACAAAACTGTTGAAGGTAAAGAGATATCAGATAGTATGATAAAAGGCTATGAAGAGTTAAATACTCATATTTCTGAAACTTTAGAAATCATCTCAGATGTTTCAAGTGCTTCAAAAGAGCAGATGACTGGAATAGAACAAATCAACGATACTGTTTCAATGTTAGATAGAGTAACTCAAGAAAATGCAAGTGAAGCAAACAATGTCGCACAAGTAGCAAACAATACTTTATCTATGGCAAATGATTTAGTTGACGAAGCAAAACAGAAGCAGTTTAACTAAAGGCTAAATATGTCTCAAGAGAAGATTTTAAATGAATATACTTTTTTAGTTAGTGAGACTGATGAAAAAGGAATAATCAGATTTGCAAATGATGCATTTTGTGAAATGGCTGAGTATAGTTTTGAAGAACTAATAGGACAGCCTCACAATATAGTAAGGCATAAAGATATGCCAAAAATTGCATTTAAATCTCTTTGGGACACAGTTCAAAAAGGTAAGACTTGGACTGGATATGTGAAAAATGCCACAAAAAGTGGAGGGTATTATTGGGTTTTTGCAACAGTATATCCTTTTGAGAGTTGTGATGGTACAAAGGGTTATATGTCGTGTAGAAGAAAAGCTTCAAAAGAAGAGATTGATGAGCATGAAGCTTTATACAAAAAGTGGTTAGAAGAAGAAAGATAATAAAGTGATATCATGATTGATAAAAATGAAAATAGAATTTTAAATATAATAAAATATTCACCTATTATTTTTATTTTTTTAATTGCCATTTTTATTGGATATTTTATAAAAGTAGAACATGACCAAAATATAAAATCAGAAAAAGAGCAGATACAAAAAGACTTCGTAGAACAAGAGAGAGAAAGAGTAGAGTTTATTACAAACAAAGCTTATGACTTCATAAAGAAAAAAGATAAATCAAAAACAAAAATTTTAAAACAAACACTTAAAAGTCATGTAACAAATGCACATAGTATTGCTATGTCTATATATGAAAATAATAAAGCAACAAAATCAAAAGAAGAGATTACTAAACTGATAAAAGAAGCACTTCGAGAGATACGTTTTTTAAATGGAAGAGGTTACTTTTTTATTTATAAAATGAATGGTGTAAATATTTTAAACTCTGCTTTTCCTAAATTAGAAGGCAAAGACTTATGGCACTATGTTGATGCAAAAGGAACTTTTCTTCTTCAAGAGATGAATAAACGTCTAAAAGAAAAAAAAGAGGTTTTTTATGAATGGTATTGGAATAAACCAAATGAAGGGGAAAAAGACTTCTTAAAAGTAGGGTTCTTTAAAAAGTTTGGACCTTATGATTGGTTTATTGGTACTGGTGAGTATATGAATGACTTTACAAAAGAGGTAAAAAAAGAAGCATTAGAAATAGTTCAAAATCTAAAGTATAAAAATGATGGATATATTTTTGCCATTGATAATAGTGGAAAGATTATTAGTACAGCTCACAAAAAGATGATAGGTGTGAATATCCATGATAGTTATATAAATAGAGAGTTATCTAAAAAGTTTAAACTTTTTGTAGATTCAAATAGAAATGGAGATTTTTTTAACTATAAGATATATAAAACAATTGATGATATGCATCCTAAAAATAAAACTGCATATATGAAGAAGTTTGATAATTGGGATTGGGTTATTGGTTCTGGTTTTAATATGGAAGATGCAGACTCAATTATTGAAAGAAGACAAAAGATTTTAGAAAATAAATATGACAAGTATTTAAAAAACCTCGTGATATTAAGTACGGCATTTTTAGTTGTAGTACTTATTTTGTCTTATTTTATGTCTAAATATTTAGAAAGAAGATTTTTATCTTATAAAACTGCATTAAAAAATAAAAACAAAAATTTAATAAGAGCTCAAAAAGTTGCAAAATTAGGTGACTGGAAACTTGACCTTGATACAAAAGAAATCTATTGGTCAGATGAGGTTTACAGAATATTTGGAGTTGACAAAGATAAAAAAGTAGATTTAGATTTTATGAAAACTCTTATGGACAAAGAGTGCACAGACTATTTTGTAAAATCAATTAATAGTTCAATCTCAAAAAATAAAAAACATAGTTGTATTTATAAAATTAGAAAAAATGATAATGGTAAATCTGTATGGATTGATTGCAAAGGTGAAATAGATAAGCACAATAATATTCTTATAGGAACAATTCAAGATATTACTATTAGAAAGAAACTTGAGTTAGAAAAAGAACAACATGAAAAGATTCTTTATCAACAGTCAAAAATGGCTGCTATGGGTGAGATGTTAAATAATATTGCTCACCAATGGAGACAACCTTTATCTACTATTTCAACAGCAGCAACAGGAATAAAACTACAAAAAGATATGGATATTTTAAAAGATGAAGATTTAACCCATGCAATGGATAATATTAATAAATCTGCACAATATTTATCTCAAACGATTGAAGATTTTAGAAACTTTTTTAATCCTAAAAATAGCAGTTTTAAAGAGATAAGTTTAGAAGAGTCTATTGAAAAATCTTTAGCTTTACTTGAAGCTCAATTTAAAGCTAAAAGTATAACTATCGTAAAAAATATTGAAGAGATTAGACTATATACATTGGAAAATGAGTTTATTCAAGTATTAATAAATATTTTAAACAACTCAAGGGATGCCTTACTTGAAAATACTATTGATAATAAACTAATAATTATAAATTCAAAAGTTGATAACGAAAGAGTTACTATAGAGATTCTTGATAGTGCAAATGGAATTGATGAAAAAATTATTACAAGAGTTTTTGAACCATATTTCACTACAAAATATAAAGGTCAAGGAACAGGAATCGGTCTTTATATGTCTCAAGAAATAGTTACAAAACTATTAAAAGGAAACATAGTAGTTTCAAATAAGAAGTTTAAATATGAAAATAAATATTACAAAGGAGCTAGTTTCAAAATAGAGTTAAGTATAAATTCTAAAAAGTAAAGTTTTTTTAACCAAAGTTTATAAAACTATTAATTAGAATTGATATCAAATAACAAAAATAATATACCAATAGTCCTTCTCTTTTAGTATTATTGGAAAAAATAAAAAAGGATAGAGATGTTCGGTGCTATTTCAAATAAAGATTTAGAAAACATAGATAAATATTTTATGCAATTTATTGATTTTATTTCTTACAACAAAAGTGAATTTGATTATATTGAGTCAACAGGAAATAAAAAAGTTGATGAAATGCTTAAAAGATGGAATGAAAAGATAAAAGAGGTTGATAAAAGAACAAAAGAAGATATGAGAGTTATTGGAGAGATAGTTCTTACTACAGATAAAGTTGAGCAAGGTAAGTTCAAATGTAGAATTAATTCTGAAAGTTCTAATCCAACAATCGTGACATTAAAAAATACTCTTAATAAAATGCTTGATAGTTTAGATGATGCTACTACAAGAATCTTAAGAGTGATGTCAAGTTATACAAATGATGACTATAGTGATAGTGTAAAAGTGTATGAGCAGTATACTGATGAGATGAGAGAATTGATGCTTAGTATCAACAAACTAGGAGAGGCATTAGGTAATAACGCAAAAGCGAACCTAAATAATGGACAAACACTAGAACATAACTCAGCAACAATGACAGCATCAATGAATAACCTAGCAGCAAAAGCAAATGAACAAGCAGCTTCATTAGAAGAAACAGCAG